>VRUH01000001.1:144936-231784 GCA_019456185.1 Candidatus Glassbacteria bacterium
CCCTGCTTTCGTACCGTTCTTTTTCACGTTCATATCGCCGCATCAGGGCCTTGACCCGCCGGATGTACGACCGGGTTTCCCTGAAAGGCGGAACCCCGCCGTAGTGTCTCACTCTCATCGGGCCGGCATTGTACGCGGCCAGGCTCAACGAAATATCGTTGCGGAAATGGCGGAGCATCTGCTTGAGATAGCGCGTCCCGCCGAAAATATTCTGCCGCGGGTCGAACGAATCGGACACCCGCAGATAGCGGGCGGTGCCCGGCATGAGCTGCATCAGGCCCCGCGCCCCCTTGCTGCTCACGGCGCGATGGTTGAACGCGCTTTCGGCGTGGATCACGGCCTTGATCAGCCTGAAATCGACACCGTAGCGGTTGGCCGCGTCACGGATTAAATCATCGAAACGCCCGGTGATGCCACTCGAACGCCGGACCGGAGCCTTGCGCCTGAGAGCCGGAGCGGCGGGCGGCGCTGCCCGGCGAAACAGCGGAAGGTCGGGCTGATCCAGGTTGGACAGATGAACCGTGCCGTTGCTCTCACGCCACGAGTAGATATCGGCGCGGGCTGAAGCGGCCGTTAACCATACTGCCGCGGTAATAATTATGACGGGAAATAAAGCACGGACGAACATTGGCAGGTTACCTTTGCCGTTTGACGGGGAAGCGGATTTATGATAGTTCAATAACGAACGGGTTGCAAGTTACACGCATTCCCTTATATGTTATCGGTATAAACCCTCTGGACCTGAAATGTCCGGGCCAGCGGCTCAACCGCCCTGCGCTTCCAGCTTTTCACGGCTTTTTTTCAGCGAAGTGTGCGCGGCGGTGAACCCGTAATTGACCTCCAGCGCCTTTTCGAACATCCGCACCGCGTCCTCGTAGCTGCCCATCGAATAGTAACAGTCGCCGCTCATGTAAAGAGCCATCATGTGGTCGGAGTCAAGATTGAGTACCCGGCTGTAGGCTTCCAGGGCCTTGTCGCGGCGCTTGAGCCTGGTGTAGATGTTGCCCATCGTGTACCAGGCGTCCACATAGCGCGGATTTATTTCGACAGCGGACTCGAACTCGGCCAGCGCCTGCTCGTATTTTTTCAGCCTGCCATGAGCCAGCCCGAGCTGGTAGTGGCTGTCGGCGTAACCGGGGTTCACCAACAGTGCTTTCTCGAGAAAATCAATCGCGGCCTGGTAATCCTCCTTGTTCAGCATCAGCTGGCCAAGACGGTAAAGAGCCTTCTCGTTACGGGGTTCATATTCCAGCAGTTCCAGATACGTCCGCTCAGCGTCGGCGAAGTCCTGCAGCTCGATCTGGCAGAACCCGATTCCCAGATAGGCGTCGCTGTTGCCGGGGTCTTCCTCGAGCGCGCGGCGGTAGCTGCCGATCGCCTGCCTGTACTCGTAATTCTTGAGGAACATATCACCCTCGCGCACGGCATTGAGCCCCGGAGGCATGCTGCACGCCGCCAGGCTAGCCAAGACAACCAAGATGACTGCGATATGTCTCATCTCGCCTTCCGAATCGGAACTAGTTGCGGAAAAGTTAACTTTCACCCTGTCAGACTGGAGCCGGGGAAGGGAAATTCAATCTTTCTTACCCCTGTAGAGGGGTACTTTGTTCATTCCCGTTGAACGGACAGCATCCAGCAGAACGCCGGCCCCGAAGCGGGAGGGGTCTGTGGCGGGAAGGCCGGTGTCGGCGGATACCTGTTTCAGCTCGCGGCGGGCTTCGTCCTCGGACAAGTCCATAGCGTTAAGCGCTATCGCCACCACGCGTGAGGGTTTGACCAGCTTCATCGTTTCCTCGTATAGCCGGATATGCTCGGCCAGCGGGGGCATCGGCGTTTCTACTATTTCGATCAGGTCCTGGCCGGCCCGGTGGCAGAGAATCATCGCGTCCGGCAGGCTGCCGTGCATCAGCGAGAGTGTTACCCCCGAGTATACGGGCTGGGCCAGCGCACCCTGGCCTTCAATCGCGATCAGCTCGACCTTCTTGTCGGCTCCGGCTTCAACCACCAGGCGCTCGGCCGCTCCAGCGGTGAAATCGCTCAGGACATGATCGATCGCGATTCCCTGGCCGGCGATTGCGATACCGGTCTGCCCGGTGGCGCAGAAGGCGGATTTGATCCCCTGGTTTTCGGCCTCACGCAACAGCTCGAGCGCGGCGGTCATCTTACCGGCGTTGCAGTCGGTACCCACCATCAGCACCACGAACGCCGCCACATCCTGCGCCTTGAGACTGGCGCATTCGAGGTCTTTCGGTTCCGCGCGAAGGTCGACTATTCCGCCGCCGCCGCGTTTTGCCGCCGCCGCCAGGTCCGGGACCTCGGCCAGCATCTCATGCAGCCCGTTGTGGACCTCCAGTCCTTTTTCCAGGGCTTCCGCCACGGTGCCTCTCAAACCGGAATTCAGCACACCGCCCACGGTCGCCACGCCGATCAGCATCCGCTCGGGAGCGAACGCCATCGCTTCCTCCAGGCTGCCGACCACCGGGATACCTTCGCCCAGCCTGCTGACCTCGCTGCTGTCTTTGCCGGCATGCTTACTGTCTATAACGGCAACGATGTTTTCGGCGGCGAACCTGAGGACACCATAGGCGGTCTTGCACACGCCGAAATCATCAAATGCACCCTCGCACAGCAATACGGTTCTGACCATTTAGCAGTCTCGTTTCCCGATGAGGAAATTGACTGAATACAGATTAATTAAAATAACATTATAGCCCGGTTCCGACAACGAGCATACAAGGCGACACCCACTGAAATTGATTGATTTTTAAAATCGGGCTGGCTATATTGTACAGGCTTATATGTGTTACGCAATACTGTGTAATTAGTTAGAGCTTTGCCACCGGCTGGTGAACAAGCCGGCGACCCATTGGAAAAGTCTGGAGGAAGCATGTCGGGCCATTCAAAATGGGCGACTATCAAGCGCAAGAAAGCCAAGGAAGACGAGAAGCGCGGCAAGATTTTTACCAAGCTGATCAAGGAAATCAGCGTCGCCGCCCGCGATGGCGGAGGCGATCTCGACGCCAACCCCCGTCTGCGGACCGCGGTTGAGATGGCTAAGAACGCGAATATGCCGAACGACAATATCGAGCGTGCGATCAAAAAGGGTACCGGTGAACTCGAAGGCGTTAATTACGAGGAGGCGATTTACGAGGGTTACGGTCCCGGCGGTGTGGCGCTGTTTATCGAGTGCCTGACCGATAACCGCAACCGGACCGTCAGCGAGGTGCGGCATATCCTGACCAAGCACGGCGGCAGTATGGGCGAGGCCGGTTCGGTGGCCTGGATGTTTACCGCCAAGGGCCAGCTCTCGATCGACGCCGCCAAGTATGACGAAGAGACGGTTTTTATGGAAGCCAGCGAGCTGGGAGCCGAGGATGTTGTGGCCGAGGAAAATTGCCACGTGGTAACCACGGCGGTCGAGGACCTGCACAAGGTCAAGGACGGCCTTCAGCGGGCGGGAATTGAGGTCAGTGAAACTGAAATGGTCAAGGTCCCGGGCAGCACGATCCAGCTCGATGAGAACGATGCGGGCAAGGTGCTGAAGCTGATGGACGCGCTGGAGGAGTGCGAGGACATCCAGCAGATCAGCTCCAATTTCGATATCAACGACGAGGTGATGGCCAAGCTTGACCAATAAGCTGGCAGAACGGCGGCAGAGAAAGACGAGACTTGTGCTTGGGGTCGATCCCGGCGGCGAGGTGACCGGTTTCGGTGTACTGCGCAAGCAGGGCGCCAGTTGCGGCATGGTGGCCTGCGGCGCCAGCCGCGCTGTCAGGGGTGAGTCGCTGGCGGATAAGCTGACCCGGATTTTCCGTTTCGTCCAGGACGTGATCGAAGAGTACGAACCCGGTGAGATGGCGGTGGAGGATATATTCTACGGCCGGAACGCCCAGAGCATGAAATCGATCGGCCAGGTGCGGGGAGTGATTATTCTGGCCGGAGCGCTGGCCGGGCTGGACGTTTACGAATATGCGCCACGCGAGGTCAAGCTGGCCGTAGCCGGACGCGGCAGCGCATCCAAGGAGCAGGTCCAGCGGATGATCCAGGCTGTGCTCGGGCTGTCCTCGCCGCCCGAACCGCACGACGCCGCCGATGCTCTGGCGGTTGCGCTCTGCCACACCCACCGTCACCCGGGCTAGCGGTTGCGCCCGGACCGATTCCCCCCTAGATTCCCCTGTAGACATGTTTGCATACCCGGAAAAGAGGCTGGTCGGATGATCGCGATGCTGGAAGGGATACTGGTTGAAAAAGCGCCCGGAACGGCTGTGATCAGCGCCGGAGGAGTAGGCTACGCGGTCAATATCCCGTTATCCACTTTCGAGATACTGCCCGCCAGGGATAAAACGGCAAAACTGTTCACCTACCTGCATGTCCGCGAGGACACGCTCCAGCTCTTCGGGTTCGCCACGCGCGAGGACCGGGCGACGTTCGAGAAGATGATCTCGGTCAGCGGAGTGGGACCCAAGCTGGCGCTGACGATCCTGAGCGGCATGAAAGTATCCGACCTGGTGATTGCGATCGAAACCGGCCAGACAGACAGACTCAACAAAATATCCGGAGTGGGTAAAAAAACCGCGGAACGGCTGATCCTGGAGCTGAAAGGCAAACTCGGCGAGGTGGATATCGCCTTGCTGGCGGAGGACGGTGCGGCGGGACCGTTGAACGAGGAGGCGGTTGACGCGCTGCTGTCACTGGGCTTCAGCCGCACCCAGGCGGAGAAGGCAGTGGGCAAGGCCGTGAAAAAAACCGGCGACAAGCTCGATACGGGCGAGCTGGTGCGACGCGCCCTGGCATCGATGTAAGTCTGCTGAGCGCGTAAAGGTAAAACTTGACCGGACAGGGAAGAATGACCGACGAGACCGGCAGGCATATCGATATCACCAGCCCGGACGTGCTCGAAGACGAAGTTACGTTCGAGGGCAGTCTGCGGCCGCAGAGCCTGGAGGAGTTCGTGGGTCAGCCCAAACTCAAGGAGCAGCTCGCGGTCTTCATCGAGGCGGCGCGCAGCAGGGGAGAAGCGCTGGACCACTGCCTGTTCTGCGGCCCGCCGGGTCTGGGCAAAACCACCCTGGCCCACATTATCGCCCGCGAGATGGAGGTGGGTATCAGGGTCACCTCCGGCCCCGTGCTCGAAAAGGCCGGCGACCTGGCCGGCCTGCTGACCAACCTCGAGGATGGCGACGTCCTGTTTATCGACGAGATCCACCGTCTGCGCAGCACGGTTGAGGAATACCTGTACCCGGCGATGGAGGAGTTCAGCCTGGATATCATAATCGACTCCGGGGCCAACGCCCGCAGTGTCAAGATTCCACTCAAGCGGTTCACCCTGATCGGGGCCACCACCCGCAGCGGGTTGCTCACCAGCCCCATGCGCTCGCGCTTCGGCGTAGTAGGACGGCTGAATTTCTACGATGACGGCGAGCTGGAGCGGATTGTGAACCGCAGCGCCGGAATCCTCGAGATCGAGCTCGACAGCGAGGGGGCCGTCGAGCTCAGCCGCCGCAGCAGGGGCACCGCCCGGATCGCCAACCGTCTGTTGCGACGGGTCCGCGATTACGCCCAGGTGCGCGCCGAGGGGCGGATTGATGGCAGCGTGGCGCGCGCCGGCCTGGAGATGCTGGAGGTGGACGAGACCGGTCTGGACGAGATGGACCTGGCCCTGCTGCGCACGCTGGTCGATAAGTACAACGGCGGACCGGTGGGTGTGAGCACCCTGGCGGTCAGCGTGGGCGAGGAGCCCGACACGATCGAGGAGGTCTACGAGCCGTTCCTGATCCAGCGCGGGTTTATCCAGCGCACTCCCCGCGGCCGCGAGGCCACCGCCCTGGCGTACCGTCACCTGGGCCTGGAACCGCCAGGGGGCCGGGCCGATTCTCCCTCCCAGTCAGACCTGTTCGGCGAAAGCTGAGCGGAAAATCCAACAACTGACTACCAGCGTTGTGCTGTCTATTCTGCTCAGCCTGATTCTGCGTTTATTGCGCTGAGAGATATCTTTTACGGTATCAGCAGGAAATCACCATCGGCCAGGACAGCGCCGCCGGGACGGTCGCCGGTGCGGGCTTCGGATGAGCCGGATTCGGGGTCACTGTCATCCGGGGAGTCGTAGAGCTTCCAGTGCAGCACGTTGCGCCATTTCCAGGCCACCAGCAGCTGTCCCCGATCATTGGCAAGCACAACCGGGTAGTTGCCTTTCTCCGTAACCAGAGAGGGTTGCAGTTTAAACTCCCGGCCTGGGCCGTCCAGTGATGCGAACCGGTTTTTGCTGCGGGTCTCCCATGCCGCCAGCACACCTCCACCGGGAGCGGGGATAAGATAGGAGCCGGTCATCGGGCACAGATCGATCTTCCAGGTTTCCACCGCCAGCAGCTTACGCCTGAAATCCGGCTTTCCACCTGATAAGGCATCGGGCCAGCTCAGCAGGTACATGTCGCGCACATTGTCCGCCTTCTCACGGTAGCCTACATACAGGCCGCCAGCCGATGTGAACAGCGTACGGGTGGCGCAGCACTCGCATGGATCAACAGACTCGGGAAGTACCCGGACCGGTTCGGAGAACGTGTCGCCGTTGTCGTCGGAAGATTGCAGATACATGCCCCCGGCCGTCCAGATTACGGCGACAGCGCCCGTGGAGTGAGCCGCAAGCGAATAGTTGTCGCTCGGCCTGCGGTTGAGATTGCGCTCACCGGAGACCTCGCCTGTGGATTTATCGATCTGCGCGTAGGTCACGCCCCATTCTTCCGGTGGCAGGCCCTGCTGGTAGCCGAGATTGTACCAGATTACGTGCAGCCTGCCGTCCGCCCCGAGATCGAGATCCGGGCCACGGTAGCGTCCGCCCAGCACGGTGCCCGGCTCACTGTTGACCCGCACGGGCGCGCTGAACGAACTGCCACCATCGGTACTCTTGACGTAATAAAGGTCGGTACTGTCCACATAAGCCACGTGGACCGTGCCGGAGTTGTCGACAACCGCGTCCGGCACGATCCCGCTGCCCGGAAGCTGCACGACCCGCACTTCACCAGCCGCCGCCGGATTGCTTGTAAACACAATCAACATTGTGGCGATAGACGAAATTGCAGAGGTGGAACTGATGGACAAAAATCTCATGGCCGTATCCTGGTGAAGTTTAATTGCGAGTAATTCTTAATCTCTTTTGACTGCTAAGTCAAGGAGTTGTTTTGTTGGCAAGTGGTCAGGGCCTGAATCTATCCAGCCGAACTCTGCGGGCGCCGCGGGCTGAGCTTTCGTAGAGCGCCAGGATCAGCTCCAGCGCCCCTCGGCCGTCAATGCCGCTGCTGCCGCTTGGCCTGCCCGTTGTGATCTCTTCACGCAGCGCGGCGAACGCGGCCACGAAACCGTTATTCGCTTTGTAGTCGGGAAAATCCGCTTCGGTCAGCTCGCTGAAGCCGCTCCAGCGGGCGCTGGGTGCTGCCAGCCATAGCCGGGGCGGGCTGTTGCCGATCCGCAGGATACCGTCCTCGCCCTGGATTTCCATCTCGAACGAGAAATAGTTGCGCCGCCCGCCGCCCTCGATAAATCCGAGCGCTCCGGAGGTGAAACCCACTATCCCGGCGGCGGTATGCTCCACATTTCCCGTACCGTGGCTGCGGCGGGCATGGCCGATCACCCACTCGGCAGGTCCGCAGAAATAGCCGAACAGGTCGGTCAGGTGGGTGCCGTCGTGCAGCAGAGGTCCGCCGCCGGCCTGTTTTCGGGAAAGTTTGCCGGGGTCTCCGCCCAGCGCCTGGCCGATCACGGTGCGGATTTCGCCGAGTCGGCCGTCAAGCACCAGCCTGCGGGCCAACTGGAAGTGGCTGCCGAAGCGGCGTTCGTGACCGATCAGCAGGGCTGCCCCCGCGGCCTCGCAGGCCTCGATCATCCGGTCGGCTTCAGTCAGAGTCCGGCTGATCGGTTTCTCGCAGTAAATTCCGCGTACCCGTCCGCTGAGCGCGGCCTCGCAGACAATCCGGCAATGGGTAGCGGTGGGGGATGCGACAGCCAGGATATCGACGCGGTGATTGTCCAGCAGGGTGGCGTGGTCCGGGTAGAGGTTCGTCACTCCGAAAGCCCTGCCGAATTCGGCTGTACGTTCCGGGTCGGGATCGGCGGCGGCGACAATTTCGATATTATCAAGTTCGGTTATCGCACCGGCATGGGTGCATGGCTTGCCGCGCAGCTCATCCCGCTCCAGCATCCAGCCGATCCGGCCGCAGCCCACCAGCGCTGCGGTCAATTTTCTGTTCCCTGCGGGCATCGGTTCAGTCTTTGGATTGAGAATCGCCGGTGACGAAATCATCGGCGGTAAGCGGAGCGCCGGCCGCCAGGTTGCGGGAATAGATTTTACCGCGCAACAGTCCGAGTTCTGACGGTCCGGCCGTGGTCCAGGGTTTGAGCGCCACCAGGTCGTCCAGGCGAACCCGTTCGCCCTGCCTCACATCGCGCGCCAGGTAAAACCCTCTCCGGCCCACCGTGCGTTCCTCTTTTTCGACTGCCGCGGGTACCTTGCGTCCGTTGCCGCGCATCTGCCCGGCCAGCCTGATCTGGCGCACCATTGCGGCGAACTGCTCCGGTCCCAGGCTGAGCGCGTGGTCGGGGCCGTCGGCGGCGGGATCGTAAGTGAAATGTTTCTCCACCATCACCGCGCCAAGCCCGGCCGCCAGCGCCGGCGCCAGGATTCCCTCGCTGTGGTCTGAAAAGCCGACAGGCAGACGGAGTTTGCGCCGCATGTGGAGCATGGCTGTCAGGTTCAGGGAATCGGGTGGAGCGGGGTAGCGGCTTAGGCAGTGAAGGAGCACGGGGGTCTTGCAGCCCGCGCGCTTGAGCGTCCGCACGCTGGCTCGGACCTCGGCCAGATCGGCCAGGCCGGTGGAGAGAATAACCGGGAGTTTCCACGAGGCAAGCGATTTGAGCAGTGGGAGGTGAGTCATGTCGCAGGAGGCGACCTTGAACGCGGCGGTTCCCAGTTCGGCCATCCGCGCGGCGCCGTCGGCGTCGAACACGGTGCAGACGAACGGTACGCCACGCTTGCGGCAGCGCTCGATTATTTTGCCGTATCCATCAAGCTCCAGTGTATAGCGGCTGTAAAGATCAAACAGCTCGGGCATCCTGCCCCGGTGAACCATCGACGGCGGGTCGATATACTGGAACTTGACCAGGTCGGCGCCGGATTCGGCCGCCAGGTCCACCAGTTCGAGCGCGCGTTCGACGCTGCCGTCGTGGTTGATCCCGATCTCGGCCATCACGGCCACGCCCCGGCCGTCGCCGACCCTCACGATTCCGCAGCGCTCGTCACCGATCCTGACTTCGTTCATCTCATGCGCTCTTTGCACTGAGCGCAACCGAATCCCGTTTGCCGGCATCCGGCTGCCCGGTGTGGATCCTGATCGTGGTCAGCGCCCGGGCGCAGAGTTTGAGCAGCTCGTCCCTGGTGTCGGCCACGACGATCAGGTTGCCGAATTTTCCCATGTTGCTGGTAGGCGAACGGAAAGTGTCGCCCACTTTGTACATGGTAAAGATATTTTCCACACCTGGCAAGGAACGCGCCTTCTCCAGGCCCTCGATGGCCGTGATCACGCCGGGACGGGGGATTATTCCACGCTCGGCGGAGACCCGGTTCCATCTGGGAGTCAGTTCGCCGGGGCCTTCGCCCATCGATATCCGCAGGATGGCGCTCATCAGGTCCACCCCGGTGGCCAGCGGGTGAGTGAAGCCGCTATGGTAGCCGCCGGAAAGGCGGGCGGCTAATTCGCCGATTTTCGGGCCCTCGGGAGTGAGTTTGATATCGCCCTTGGCCGCGCCGATATCGATCCCCAGCGCGCGGATCCCCTGTTTCATCACCTCCGCTGCTCCGGCCACTGTCTCCTCGTCCAGCGCGGTGGGAAGCGTGTGACCCAGCTCGATAAAGTATGGCGCGCCGCTGATAATCCGGTCGGCGACACTGACGATCTCGATATTTCCGTCCCAGACCAGCGCGTCGATAGACAGCTCCGGGCCGTCCATGAACTGCTCTATAATGATCATCCCGCTGACACTGGCCCGGCGCGCCTCGGTGAACGCGTCATCGACCTGGGAGCGCGCGGTGAGCATTTTCACGCCCCGGGCGCCCATGTTGTCGGCGGGTTTGATCACGCAGGGGAATCCCAGGCGCTTGCCCGCATCGGCAGCTTCCCGGCGGGTCCAGACATAGTCGAAATCGGGCGACGGTATTCCGTGTTCGCGGAAGCACTCGCGCATTTTGACCTTGTTGGTGGCCCGCTCGGCCACATCGTAGCGGATACCGGGCAGCTCGAGCGCAGCGGCCATCGCGCTGACAGTCCTGCTGGCGTCGGTGCCGACTGTCAGTACGCCGTGGATCGGGATATGTTCGGCGATCCTGCGCGCGCTGAGCACCGAGAAATCGATATTGCGGGTCGAGACCTCCAGAGCCACATCGGCCATGGAGAACCCCGGCGCGTTACGGTTGTAATCGGTCACCACGGTGCGCAGCCCCATCCGGCGGGCCGCCTCGATCAGCGGTATCTGCATGATTCCCGCGCCGACTATGATAACGCCGCGTCTGTCATCCAACCCTGGACTCCTTTCCCGTCTGTTTCCACCCCGGCAGAGCAGCGTGGAACGGATCTTCATTCTGCCCTGTTAAACAGTTTAACCTGCTCGCCAGCTGCTCCATGCCCAGCCCGTCAACCAGCGAGAAACCGGCCGCTCCGATAGTGTTGCGCAGGGTGGAATCGGCGCAGGTTTCCCTGACGACCACTTCGAGACCCACGGCCGCTTCCTCATCACCCGGAGGCGGCGCCACGATAAGAGCTCCGCGACGGGCCAGCCTCGATGCGTTTAGGTACTGTTCCTCGTGCTGGGGGACTACCGCGGTCGGGACTCCCAGGCACAGGGATTCGAACATCGTAATGCCGCCCGAGACGAACGCAAGGCCACAGTGAGTGAGCAGGCCGGCCAGGCCGGGAATACCCCGGTGGACAGTCAGCCGGTGGCTGCCGGCTGACGGCAACGGGTCTGCCGTGGCCGCAGGGCCGAGTACTACGTCGATCGCAAGTCCGGTTTCCACCTTGGCCAGCAGTTCGACAATGCGGGCGGTCAGGCCGGAGGCATCGCTGCCGCCCAGGCTGACTGTTACGTTCAACGGCCCGGAATTCCCGGTCCGGTGCGCGCCGTCCGTATTGATTTCGCGGTGCAGGCGGGCGTAAACCGGGTCGATCAGCGCCCAGCCCGGTCCGAAGCAGCAGTCCGCCCGGCCCGGGTACGCCGCCTCGTGGCTGCCCGGCTGGATATGCGGGTCGATCAGGACATCCGCTCCGAGACGGCCGGGCCCGTTATCCTCGAGATCGATAACCGTCAGCCCTGACTGATGGAGCGCCATTACGAACTCGCGGCTGTTGTCCCTGCAGTCGAGAACAACAAATCGCGTCCCGGCATTACCGGCTATTTCGGCCAACTCCAGGCCGAGGCCTTCGCCGGTGAGCCGTTCCTCCAGCTGCCGCCACGGCAATCCCGAGGAGTCCAGGAATTCGGCGGCATCGGGGTCCGGTCCGGCTGTCAGCAGGCTGCCATTACCGGCGAGATTGTCGAACAGCATCCGGCAGCGGTAAAGGTGGCCGAGACCGAGCTGTCTGCTTCCCGCGCAGTGGAACAGCACCGCTGGTTTTTGTCTGTTGACCGGCATCATTCGTTCTCCGGCTCAGGCCACCGAGGCCGCGATACTGTCCTTGCGCCAGTCGCGCTGACGGACGTGACGGTTTATTTCAGCAAGCCCAGGCTCATCACGCAGCATCCTCACTGCATCGGCCAGGTCAACCAGCTTGCCGGGGACATAAAGCCGGTCGTAAATCCTGCGCATCAGCTCGAGGTCCTCATCGGCATCCACGGTCAGGCGGAACTCCGGCGCACGCAACTCCGGCGGCGTATCCAGCCGGCAGACCCGGAACTCGTCCTCGTGCTCGTAGAGCAGGGAGGTGACATGCTCGCGGTGATGGCTTTTGCGGCCGAAATGGTGCAGGTAGTCCAGCAGGCTGGCCGGGAAGACCTCGGCGCCGGTGCCCAGCGGAAGGTTGCTCGCGCCGACCATGTCCCAGCAGCCGGTCTGGCACTCCTGGATACAGCGCTCGAGCATGGTCGTGTCCAGCAGCGGGTTGTCGCCCGTGGCGCGGATCACGTAGGGAGCAGGGTATCGTTTGGCCGCCTGGTAGAACCGGCCGAGGACGTCGTTGAACGCCCCGCCGATAATCTCCGCGCCGGCCCGTTCGGCCAGGGGAGCCAGGTAGGCGGTTTCCGTGCGTGGCACCGCCATGACCACCCGGTCCACGCCGGGAGTGCCCTGTAGTCTTTCGATCACGTGCAGGATCAGCGGTTTGCCGGCCAGGTCGGCCAGAATTTTACCCGGCAGGCGTTCGCTGTGCATCCTTGCCTGGAGTATGGCAATAACCTTATCCATGGTTATTTCTCCGCGTTGAAGTAGATACTCATCGGAACCTTGCGGCTCTCGTAATTGGAGGTTACGTCGCGGACGTTTTTGAAGCCGGTCTCCTCCAGCGCCCGCTGAAGTGAGGAGTAGTCGTACATGTTGTAGTGATAGTTGCCCTCGTAGTCCTGCCCGCCGAACATCCGGTCGCGGGCCTCTTTGTGGTCCATCCAGCCCTCGGTGTAGCCGTGGGCCACATAGGCGAAATTGGGTGTAATGATCAGTACGTCACCGCCTGGTTTGAGCGCTCTGTACCATTCGTCCAGCACCTCGCCGACCGTGCGGTAGGAGAAATGCTCGATGATGTGGCTCGCCAGCAGCGACTCCACCGAGCCGCTGGCGAAGGGCAGGCATTCCACCCGGCAGACCAGGTTGGTGGCCGGCAGCCGCCGCTCGTCGCAGTGAAGGTACCCGTCAAACGGGCGTTCTCCACTGGCCAGTTCAACTCTCACCGGCTTCCTCCAGTTGCGGCCACCTGCTCCGGAGCGCCGATTGTGGCCAGGTAAGCCCGGTAGACCTCGTCCACCGAAATCATCGCCAGGCACTCCGCGATCCTGTCGCATTGGTTCAGTTCGCATTCGTCCGCGCAGTCCGTCTCGGCGCTGACAAGCACTACATCGCGGCCCCACGGCCGCCAGACTTTTTCGTTGCGCGGAGCCCAGACAAGCAGGCTGGACGCACCGGCGAGCGTGGCGGCAATGTGCGCCGGACCGCTGTTGTTGCCCGCGAACAGGCTGCAACGCTGCAGCAGGGCGACCATCATCGGCAAATCGAGCTTGCCGGCCAGGTCGACCGCGGGAGTCCGCAGCCGGGCAATCACCCGCCGCACCAGGGATAATTCATCACTGCCATCATAAGTTTTATCCCGCCCGCCGAGCAGTACAACCGGCGCGCCTGAATCGGCGGCAATCTTGTCGGCAAGCTCCGCGAACCGTTCAGCCGGCCAGTTGCGCACGCTGTTTCCACTGCCGGGATGGACCGCCAGCGGAAAAACATTGGGCGCGATCCCGTTGTCCCGCAGGATCTTATCCAGTTTCTTCCGTGTCTCGGCGGGCAGCTTCACGCGGAAATCCGGCGCGGCCGGCCGGGAGAGTCCCAGCTGTTCGATCAGCCGGAGGTTACGCTCCAGACGCAGCTCGCCGGGGAGGTTGGGAAAGATATCGGTATACCACGGGCGGCGTTTCCGTTCGAGCGCGAACCCCACCGTCCGGTTGCCACGAGCCTCTCGGCTGAGGATTCCCGAACGGGGCATGAACGCGAAATCGAGCACCAGGTCGTAGCCGAACTTGCCGGCCAGTTTTCTGCCGAACAGGCTCAGCTTCGGGTCGTTTTCCCAGGGGACGGGCAGGGGTACGACGCGGTCAATCGAGGGCACGATCAGGGCCAGGTCCTCCTGAGCGGGCCAGACCACAGAAGTTATCGTTTTGCTGCCGTAGTTTTTCAACGCGGCCAGCACCGGCATCGTGGAAACCAGGTCGCCGATACCGCCCATGTTGAGCACCAGTACGTTTTTGTATCCGCCATTTTTCATTTCACCCCCGCCTTACGCCAGAATTCAACGGATTTATAGACCCAGTAGACGTTGCCAGCGGCCACGGCCAGGGCCAGGCCGATTTCCGGACGGCCCGTCAGCATACCCAGCGAGACAAGACCGAGCACGATTTCCCGCTCCGCGCCCCAGATTCCGCCGGAGGCCAGGAACGCGTGGTCCAGCTCCACCATCGAACGGGGACTGGCGGTACGGACCGAGGCCGGAACGGACTTGAGAAATGCGGCGCCACTGTAATAGGCCAGGTAATTGGTCATCGCCGCGGCCACGGACAGGGCCATCACATGCGACGGCAGGCCCCAGATCAGGTGGCAGAACAAGCCGGCGCCGAGGAGCAGGGACACATCGAGGGCATGCACGGCCACCAGGGCCGAGCGATGGACTGCCTCGCCGCCGGAGTCGCGCTGCAGCTCCATCCTCCCCGACGACCAGCTCAGCCAGCCCGCCAGCAGGACCGCTATCAGCACCTGCACGGGAAGCAAGCCCAGGGTGTAGAGCAGCATCGCACCCACGGGCATCACGATCCCGGCGGCGGCGAACCTGGAGACAAGCGTCCGTCCGCCCCGGCGCTTACGCAGGGTTGATATCAATTCAGCGAGCGGCGAGTTCAGCAATTTGCTTTCTCGATTCATTATACCTTTCCAGTTTACGCGCCTGGAGATACTCAGTATATGTTTCGCTGGGTCTGGCCGAGCGGGCCTGGGCGGACTTGGCCAGCCACCAGAGGGACTCGAGCGCGATCAGCAGTGCCAGGGTAGCCAGCGGCCGGCCGGCCGCCACTCCCAGGGCCAGCACCAGCAGGTAGACGTCGTGCGTCATGCCGAACACCATTTCCCTGTCCCTGAACCAGTTCTCGATACGGGACAGGATGCCAACGCTCAATTCACCGTTACGCAGCGCGCCGGAAATAAGCAGCGTATCCATCCCGGAGCGGTAGGCGATATTCGAGACCAGCGCAAAGCACAGCAGAATCCAGGCAGCGGATTCAGGATAGCCGGTATGGACCACGCTCAGGGCCGCGCCGGCGACAATCAGCCAGTCGCAGAGCCGGTCGGTCAGGTTGTCCAGCCAGGCTCCAAGCCAGCTTCCCTGCACTTTGAGCCGCGCCAGTTCGCCATCGACCCCATCGAGAACGCTGTAGAGCTGAACCGTCAGGCCGCCGGCGATCAGATGGCCCGTGGCCAACAGCGCCCCGGCTGTCGCGGCCAGCAGGAGGTTGAAGCCGGTGACATGGTTCGGTCTGACAGGCAGGGGAGCGATCAGCCGGGTAACCAGTCCGCTGATCCTGCGGTTGAGCAGGCGGCTGACCACCCCGTCGCGCGCTTTGGCGGCTCGCTGCCACAGCCTGCGGCGGGTCTCGCGCAGGCAGTCCAGGTTGTCCACGTCCTGCCACAGGCACCCGGTCACGTCGCGCCAGGCCATCCGTTCCTTTCCGCACAGCAGGCGGATACCGTCCGACAGGCTTTCGCCGCCTTTTTCAGCCGCTTCGGCCAGAGCCTCGAACAGTGCGGAAGTGCAGTAGAAAACTCCGGTGTCGGCTGCATCGAAGCTGTCGATCGTCTTGCCGATCATGGTGATCCTGCCATCGTCCGCCAGCTTGACTTTGGTCGCGTCGTCGAGGTCGTAAACACCGGCAAGGTCACGGTCGACCGCCAGCGCACAGCCACCGGCCGGGGGAGTTGCGGCGGTCAGGCGATTTACCAGTTCGCTGTCGAAAACATGGTCGCTCATACTGAGCAGGAACACCCGCTCGCCGGACAGGGCCTCGCGGGCGGCAAGCACGCTGAGGCCATTTCCGCCCCGCCAGTCCGGGTTGTGGATAAACTTCAGCTCCACTCTTGCGGAGAGCTTGCGGGCAAGTTCGGCTTCGAGTTTTTCGTGCTCATAGCCGGTGACCACAACCAGTTCCTCCAGGGGGGGAAACGCCGCCAGGATCCGCTCGATCACGCTGACGCCCCAGACCGGATTCAGCGTCTTGTGGCTGCTGAGGCCATGGCCGTTGAACCCGGAACCCATACCCGCGGCTATTACCAGGGCTTTCATCGATCTGTCTCCGCTCCGGCCCAGGCCGGCCTGAGTTTGTCGAGTTCCCGCCAGGCGTCTCCGGCAATCGTTCGCGCTTCTTCCAGCAGTTCACGGCCCTGGTCGTTGGACGCGAGGAAATTGGAGAGCACCGAGGCTTTGAGCGCGAACAGATGGCGCTGCCGTTGCAGGACCAGCCCGAACTTGCCGCCCTGCTCGGCGGCGGTTTCTAGTTTCTTCAGGTATGACGCCATGTTATTCACCAGCAGCCGGAGACATTCCCCGGTATTGCCGTTCAGTTCGGGTACCGCCGGTAAAGTCAGTCCGCCATTGTCAGCGGGCTCGAGTTGTTGCTTATCAATGCCGGCAAGTATTTCACGGCAGGCCAGTCCGGAGGATTTTTTCAGGCAGCCGGCGAGAGTCTCACGCCTGTCGCCGTCAAGTACCGCCGGGTTAAGGGCGGCCAGCCGGGAGATTTCCGCTGAGAGTACCAGAGCCGCGTCCGCCAGGGCGGTAATCCTCAGGTCGGCTGCATGGGCGGCCTGGATTTCATCGCGGTGCACACGCTGAGGATCGCGCCCGTATTCGAGGTGTCCGGCGATAACGGCCAGGCTTTCCAGTCTTTCGTCCAGGAGCCGGTTAAGATCGTCCAGCAGTTTTTCGACAATATCCGCGGCCAGGCTGCCGTTGCCTCGGGGAATCAGCAACTTGTGGACAGCTTTCAAGCACCAGCCCAGCCGGCGGATCGATGGCTCGAGTTCACGGATCTGCTCAAGCTCGTCGTCCATCCGCAGCTCGGCGCTCGACGAGCGCCCCCGGCTCTGATAGAGCTCCATGTCCACTTCGGCCCGGACGTCGGACCAGTTCTTCAGCTTTCCGGCAGACGGGCGGCAGCGACGGAGTAAGTTGGCATAGATTTGCTCACGCAGTTCAGCCAGCCTGGCTGACACGGCCTGTTTCAGAGCCGATGCCCCGGTTGACATCGAGCCGCTATCGAGACTCCCGGTCAGAGATTCCAGGACGGCAACCGAGCGCTCGAACCGTCCGGAAAGGATATCATCCTCATCCAGCAGGCAAGCGGTCAGGGCGGCCGGGTCCAGGCCGGGCGAGATTTCGTCCCAGTTTGAAGCTGGCAGGGAAACAGTTTTCCGTACCCCGGGCACAATCCCGAGCCGGGCAGGAACCAGACGGCAATCGGCGGGGAAGAGCGGCAGGAGATTCCCGGCCAGCAGACGAGGATCGAGCAGCATGTCCGGCAAGCGGAACAGACGGCCATTGCCCGCGGCCATCAGCCTGCCGCCGGAGCCGATCGTGCCGCAATCCACCCGGATCGATTCAGCCTTGCGCCGGGGAGATTTCATCAGCGGAGTCAGGTCGTAAGTGAGCAACTGCTCGCCCTCGGAGCCGCGGACCGACAGCACTCTGCGGGCGTCGTCGACCACCAGGATTACCGGCCCGGAGGGTCCGGCCAGCACGGTAACCTGGCCAGCAATCCGAGGTTTGACCTCATCGCGGTCATCGGCAATGCTCACCGACCGTTTACGCTCCAGGGCCGCGGTCAGCACAACGACTCTGCCGTTGCCGGAGTCCCAGACGAACACCGCCGGCGAGCCATCGCTGTCGGTGGCGGCAAAAACCTCGCGAGGGTATTCGAAATACTGGACGATTGCGGCGTCAGCGGGCGCGGAGTTCAGATGCGCGATTTCCTCTTCGTCAAGGCCGCGCCGACCGCACATTCCCTGCGGACTGCCGTCCAGGCTGAACATGCACAGACGGTGCGCTGCGCTGTCGCTGACTATCATCAGCGAGGTGTCATCGGAGTTCAATATCGCCACGCCGGCGGGGGCAAGCAGGGGAGAACCGTCGGAGGCCGAGTCCGCTCTCCACAGCTCACCGCCCGTGCCGCTGTGCGCCGCGTATAATTTACCGTGCCAGCTATCAGTGTAGAACAGGACGCTGTCAGCCAGGGCCATCCCGCCTACCTGGCAGGCGCGTTCCTGCGGGATCGACCAGAGTTTTTTCCCGGAGTCCCGGGCGTGGCAGGTAATCCCGCCGGCAGCCGATGCGACAAACACTCGCTCCTCGGTACTTATCAGGTGTTTTGCCACCTGAGGCGCTCTGTCCAGCGCACCGCAACTCTCGATTTCGATCCCGGCCAGTATTTCCAGCGCCGCAAGCTGCCGCCCGCCGAGATCAGTGCCGGAGGCGGCGGTCAACCCGTCCAGACCGGCAGCCAGGCCCGACGGCGGCAACCCACTGCGGATCTTGTTCCGCCACCAGTCCAATGCCTGGTCCAGGCTTTCGAAGCCGGACGGAGCAGGATTGTTCTCGTGCGGGGCCGGTTTTTTCTGTTTGCGTTTAGCCATAACTCTCCCTCAGAGTTCCGCGCCCATTCCCACGGTGAATATTTTCACGCCGCGCCGGGCCAGGTACTCCAGCCGGTTCTCGATTTCCGAGGCGTGTCCCAGCGAGCCCACCAGCACCACTTGCGGGTCGAGTTCTTCGAGTGCATCGGGGCTTTGCACGATATGGCCGAACATGTCGCGTCCCTGCTGGGTGGGGTCGCTGTCGACCACGCCCACCAGGCGGCAGCCCATTTCCAGCAGCACCTGGCAGCTCAGTTCGCCGGTTTCGGCCGCGCCGTAGATCACGGTCCGCATCCGTTTCAGCTCATCGGCCCGTGCTCCCAGCAGCCTGCGGAATTCCCCCTTGGCGTACTTGTAGAGCCGGACTGTCTCGATACTGTAGCGCCTCCTCAGCTCAGCGCGACGGCTGCGGCCGGCATCGGTAAGGTAGTAGGAGGTTGTGCGCCGGTTGTCGCCGCGCTTTTCAAGCAGTCCCTGCTCGGCCATCCGCCTGATATATGTATTGACCATCGACGGCACCAGGCCGGCTTTAGCGCCCAGTGCGCTCTGAGTGACCATCGGATCGCGCTCGATCCCGAGCATTATCGCAAGTTCCCGGATCAGCTTGCCGGGCATCAGCAGGTCGAACTCACCGATCATCCTTCACTCACTGAATGAATGTTCCAGTTAAAAGCGGCAGATTAACCCCGGAGACTGATGCCTTTTTTACTGCCGCCGCCGAGTTCCAGCCCGTTCTCTGTTTCCCGGACATTCTTACTCTCTTCGTTCTTCAGCGCCTGAAACCAGCTCTCGCGCAGCCGCTTGAGCTGTTCGCAGACCCGGCCCAGGGCTACGGGGTCTTTCTTGACGTTAGCCTGGACCAGCGTATGGTGCATGAACTCGTAGATGCGGAAGAGGTTGGAGGCGATCTCGCCGCCCTTGTCGAAATTGAGCGATCCCATCAACTCGGCCAGGATATTCTGCGCCCTGATCAGGTTGTTGTGCGCCTCTTCCAGCTCCTCCCGCTCCATTGAGCTCTGGCCCTGATGGATGAACTTGATCGCACCGTCGTAGAGCAGCAGGATCAGTTTCTCAGGCTTGGAGCTGAGAATCTGCATCGACTTGTAATCGCGCACTCCCGGGTTTTTCTGCATCATTGCTCCAGACTTCTTCGCGTTGCCGGGAGGCCCTCCTCCGGGCGCTCCCCCTGATCTGTTTATCGGTCTTTATTTCGTAAAGTTAAATCCGGGCAATGTTTATCCCGTTTCTTTCAGCCCCGGAATCTCATCCGCTTCGGGATGGTTTTCGGACAACCTGCGCCCGAGCGACAGGCTGGCCTGCTCGAATTTCTTGCGCAGCAGGCCCACTGTCTGATAGCAACTGATAAAGAACGAACCATAGAGCTGGCTGGCCTCGCTGATCAGTCCATCGTCCAGCTCGCGGCCCTTGAGTTTTTCCGCACCCCGCTGGTAGGTAAGAATCCCGCCCTGGTTGGCGTTTTCAAGCATTTCACGGATATTTTCGAATTGGTAAACCTGCTCGTAGGCTTCTTCCAGCGCGGCGTATTCAGCCTGGCGGTTTTCGCTTTTGCCCTGGTGCAGCACGCGAGCCGACTCGAATCCGCGGTTGCAGAGCTGCTGGAGGCTGTCCAGTTCACCGGTGGTCTGGCGGAGGTAATCGAACAGCTTGTCGATCTCACTCTGGCTGCGCGCCTGGTGCGCCTTACCGATCACTTTCCGCACATCGCGGCGGCTGGAGGCGTATTTCCAGAGCACATGTTCCAGGGGCAAGTTTTCAACCTCGCTGAAGCCTGCG
Source organism: Candidatus Glassbacteria bacterium (assembly GCA_019456185.1). Classification (NCBI taxonomy): domain Bacteria; phylum Candidatus Glassiibacteriota; species Candidatus Glassiibacteriota bacterium. Next base: position 165,137 of record VRUH01000001.1, read on the forward strand.
CCGCCCTCGGTGGCGTTGATCACCCGGGCCGTCGCCGAAAAGATCTCCTTCTCGAAATAGTGGCGGTAAGCCTCGAGCTGCTTGGAGGTCCGCTGTGGCCTGCCGAATACGTCGGTGACATCCAGCGCGTTTTCGCACGACATTCTCCAGGCGTGGGTGTCGTGAAGGCTTTTCGGGTAGGTCAGTTCACGCAGCCAGCGGCGCTCCTGATAGGTGCCGTGGGCGTAGTAGCGGCCATCGCTGAACGCCAGGTCCTGGCCCACGAAAACGATCGGGTCGCAGCCCAGCTTGACCGCCAGGTCGAACGCACCGGTGGAGATCGAGCCCCAGGCCTTGACCACGCCGAAATCGCCGAGAATCCCGCCCAGCTTTTTCATCAGCACTTCATTGAAGCTCATGATAAATTTGTCGCCGGCGAACTCCTCGACGATCCGCGGATGGGTCATCGGCTCGGCCACCAGCGCCGCGCCGGTTTCACCCAGGCCCTGGAGGTGGCGGAAATTGGCCTCGCTGGCATCACCGGCCAGCGCCAGGTGCGGTCTGACCCCGGCCCTGTAGAGCGGACCGAGACTGGTGTCCACGCAGATCAGGACGGCGTGGTTTTCCAGTACGCGCAGGAGGTCGATATTGCGGTCGAGTGAGGGCCCCGCGCCGATCACGATCCCCGGCACCCCCTTGAAGCGGTTGAACAGGGTGCGCACGGGCGGATGGTCGACAATCGACAGGATATTGTCCAGCGAGTTGGAGAGGTAGGTGCGCACCGCGGAAACATTGGTCAGGAAATTGCCGCCGACTGCGATCAGCCACTTGCGGCAGAGCTGGTCGAGTTCGTTGAAGTATTCCCCACAGAGCTTGACAGTGGGCTTGTGCGCCAGCACGGTCACGCCCTCCAGGGTTACTACGCGGAACACCTGCCCGAACCGGGCGGGAACCTCGTATTCTTTTTCTCCGATTGCCCAGCAGATATCCGGATTGGCGAACAGGCCGGTCAGGTCGCGGACCTCCATCGCCAGCCGGAAAATCGAAATCTGCGGGTCGACAACCAGCATGCGGCTGCCCTCGGGGAGCTTCTCGATTGCGCGTTCCACGTGGTAGCCCAGGGCGAAACCGTAGACGAGGCAGGAATTCGCTCCCTCCTCGAGCTGGCTTTCCACGATCCGGTCGGCCTCGGCCAGGGGGTTGACCGTGCTGACCAGGGTACAGGGCCTGCCGCCGGCGTTGGACAGCCTGACCGACGGTACTCCGGCGCGGGTGGCGATAATCTCCGCCGCCGCCGGATGCGTGGCGGCCACGCGACGGGCCAGGTCCTGATCCACCCGGGCCAGGGTCTGAAGGTTGCGCCGGAAAATCTCCAGGTTTGTCTGCCGGTTGTTCATCAAGCCTGTTCCTGTTTTTCCATTTCACCGATCAGGTTGCCGGCATGGGTTTCCCACTGCTCGATAATCGGAACGAGTTCGAATTCCAGCAGGTCGCAGAGCTGGACGATATCGCCGTTCTGCTGGGCGCGAAGAGTGTCGGCGAGCAGGCCGTTGAATCCGTTCATTTCCGGTATCACGTCCACCGGCTTGCGTCCCTCGATCTCGAGGAAGCGGGCGATTCCGTGCCAGGCCGACGACACCATCTGCAGGCCCTCGACCAACGTGCTGAGGCTCATGTGCCCCTCGCTCTCGTCCTCGCTCTGGAGCGTTTCCACGCAGGCGGCGACCGAGCTTTTCAACTCCGGGAAGTACTGAGTCAGGGTGTGGAGGGTGTTCAGCGCCAGCGCGCCTACCTGCTGGGTGTTGATTACCAGGCTGTCCAGTTCCTGGACAGGCAGGGCGGTGTTCTGACGTTCCTCGCTGTTCTCGAGCGGTTCGCCGTTAAGCAGCATGGAGACGATCACCCTTTCGGGCGCGAGTTCTTTCTCCACGCCGTCGATCAACTCGCTCAGTGTCTGCCCGCCGAATTCAGCGGACTTCATTTCCTGTCCGTCAAGCAAGAGTTTCATCATCAAGTTCCCCGTTCGTGCTGAGTTTTCTGTCAGGAATTTCAGAATAATCATTTCAGCCTGTATCGGCCGGCACGGATTAAGCGCCGGAGGAAGTCGCCGCCGAGCTTGCCATCCCGAAAAACATCGCCATCGCATTCTGCTGCGACTGGAGACGGGCGATAGCCTGCTCCATGTAAGTGAACTCGCGGCGCAGGTTTTCCTCGCGCTGTGCGACCCGCTCCTCGATTTTAAGGATCTGGTCCTGCAGCGCCACTATCTCGTCGAATATCGTGCCCTGCCCGTAGCTGCCTCCAAAGGACGCGTGCTGGCTGATAAAGCCGGTCAGGCTGGTCGCCTCGCGCAGAGTTGTATACATTTTCTCGCTGATTCCGGCCCTGGAGTCGGCTTCCTGGCCCAGAAACGAACCGCCGTTGATTCCGAAGCGCGATGAGAGATCATCGGTCTCGCCCTGACCGGTCAGGTTCAGGATTCTGATATACGCCCGGCCCTTCTTGACCTCGCTGGAGAACACCAGATGGTTGCTGGCATCGAACTTGACGTCGATATTCCCGATCCCGCTGCGCAGAAGCTGGCCGGTGATAATGCTCAGGATGTCGTTCTGGTCTGTACTGCCGGCCGGGACAGTTATTTCGGCGGTGTTGACCCCGTTGTAGACCTGGAAAATGATATCGTTGGCCAGCGGGGCGGAATCGTCGAACGCCGAGGTGGCGCTGACTTCGATCTCACTGACGGCCTTCTGGCTGAACAGGTGGTGAACTCCCCGGTCATCTTCTTCCAGCGCCTGTTTCAGTTTCTCGTTGTTCTGGAGCGCCTCCAGAATCACTTCGTAGTCGACCGAATCGGCCACCAGCACGCCTTCGTAGTTCCGGCTCAGGGGGGCGCCGGTCGCGCCGGTGGTAATGCCCAGGTCGGCAATACTGCGGATGTCGCTGCCGGGGATATCCATCTGGTTGAATACAGTGCTTCTGATCTGGTCCTGGAGAATGCGGAAATTACTTTCCCGGCGGATAGCTTCCTGCTTGTTGTACTGATCGAACTTTTCCAGCCGCTCAAGCAGCTCATCGAAAGAGAGAGTGTTGCGCTCTTCCGTGGTTAGCGGAACGAGAAATTCCCGCTCGCTCGTTTCGAGGATATCCGGGTTCAGCAGCTTTACGGTTTTATTGTACTCGGTCACCCAGCGGGCGATGGCCTCCAGCGGTTTTTCCGTATCGCCGGTGACCGAAACCGTGACCGGGGAATCGGAAGTTCCCCTCAGTTCGTATGTGATACCCGCAGTGATATCGTCGATCGAGTTCGAGTTGCGGGTATAGGAGATATTGTTCACTTCCAGAATGGCGGTTTTTCGTTCGTTGCCGACATTATTGACCGAACTCCGGCGTTCGGTGGAGGCCACGCTGCCGTCGGAATTGGCCCCGCCGGTAATCCGCAGAACTTCCAGGATATTGCTCGTATCCGAGCTGCTGCCGACGTTGATCCAGTTGGCGGTAGTGTCGTCGTCCACGTCCTGGACAAGCGTCACGCGGTTGGACACAGGGTCCAGGTTGGCGATCACGCCGGCGGCGGATGAATTGATTTTCTCGATTATGTCGCCGAGGCTGTCGGCAGTGGCGTCTACCTCGATAGAGATTCCGTTGATCGAGAACGTACCGGAGTTCGGACGGATACTGAAGCCGGCCTGGGACAGTTCGGAATCGGGGTCGATCTGGCCGCTGCCGGCCCCGGCAGAGATGGAAATCTCCCCGGCGTTGTTGGTCAGCCCCAGCACCTTGAGGACGTTGCTTTGGCCGGCTTCGCCCGTGTAGCTGCCGAACGAGATATCCTCCTGGCTGCCGTATTCTCCCGAGATGGCGATAAAACGGTCGTTGCCGGATTCATAGGTCACAGTGACGCCCTCGTTGGCGCTGTTGATCCGGGCCAGCACAGCGGCGATTGTCAGGCCGCCGTCGATCTCTTCCTGGGTAATTGTCAGATTGGCGTCTCCTACGCGGAACGAGCCCGCGCTGATACCCGATCCGTCATCGTAGCTGAAAGCACCGGCGGCGTTCAGGTCGGAAATGGCCTTGTTCAGGCCCACGGTGCCGCTGCCGTCGGTATCCAGCGAAAGGCCGGTGGCGTAAGCGTTATCGGTGACACTGGTGCGTCCGAACAGCTTCGTCTTGTAGCTGGCGCCGATCGACAGCGAATCGGAGTTGTTGAGTTGGATTCGCGCGCTGCCCGGGGTGAAAACCGATCCGGTTACACTGCCGACCACGGTCACTCCATCGATCAGGTCATTGACACCCACGATGCGGTAATCTTCCTTGTCGCCGGTGACAACCCTGCGGCTGGCCGGTTCCAGGCTGCCGCGATTGTAGAATTCCGCCACCAGGGTCACATCGCCGGTGTCCGAGGTCGCGTTGGACGTGGTGTGCGTATCGGCGCCGAGTCCCAGCACCCGCTTGAGGATCCCGTTATTGGTCCCGATCTCGTCGATTGTGAGATCGCGTCCTCCCTCGTTGGCTGCAATCCTCAGGTAGCTTTCCCCGCCGGTTCCTTCGACCACCATCGCGGTTACGTCGGGGACCGAGTAGTTGATCGCATCGATCAGGTCGCCGATCGTATCGGTCCCCTTCAGCGCGGTGCCGTCGGTCTTGAGAATTTCGACACTGCCGGTGGCGCCGCCCGCATCCGGATCGATCCGCAGGGGTTCGAAGTCGCCGACATTCAGATCATCGAGAGTGACAGCCAGGATATCGCCGCCGCCGGCTGCGGCCGCCAGATCGACAGTGCCGGTAAGGCTGCCGGCCAGCCCGTCGGAGCTGACCACCGTGTACTCGCCGGTCTGCATGTCTTCCGGCGTGGTCGAGCCGTAAGTGCGCGCCGCGCCCGCGTCCGCGGCTGAGTCGGACCTGACAGTCGCCCCGTTGTCGATCCCGAAGACGGCCTCCGCCACCGCTCCGGTGACCGAGATGTCGATGCCGACATACCGGCTGGAGAGCTGCATCACGTTTCCGCCGGCGGCCTCGTCGTACACGAGGTGGGCCTTGAGCGGCTCCACCTGGTCCCTGATCTCGCCCAGCAACTGGTTGACCGTAGTCGAGGCGTCCAGGCCTTTGATCGTGACCATCCCGTGGGAGCCGTCGCCGTCGGGGTCGATCCTCAGGGTGAAATCGCCCGCCAGGCCGAGGTCGCCCAGGGTAGTGGTGGAATCAAGCGAAACTCCGCCCTTGATCCGGCCCGCACCGGGAGCGTTGGTGCGGTTGGCTCCGCCGAGCAGGTTTATCCCGACCGTGTTTGTACCCAGCAGGCGGGTCTCGCTGAAAAAGCGGTTGCTGGAAACTATCGCTTCCTGAGCCAGTTGGGTGACTTTAACCCGGTGGTTGGTTTTGACCGATGAGAATCCCGCGGTGGCAGTCACAGTGCTTTCGTCGCTGGAACTGGCCTGACGGGTGAGGAAAGTTGATTCGAGTCGAAGGCTAAGCGCTTCGTTCTGCAGGCTCAGCAACTGGTTGTTGACATCGCGGTATGCTTCACGCTGCACCGCCAGCACCTGCGACTTGTCTTCAAGCCGCGTGATCGGCTGGCGCTGGACGTCCAGCAGCTGTTCGATAATCGAGTTGGTATCTATGCCCGAGGCCAATCCGGAGAAACTGATCGGAGCGGTCATTTACGAGTTCCCTCTCTAGGAAAATGCCCGTCCGCCCGGCAGGGCTCGAAACGGGCCGCTAGCGGCCGGCCGGAGGCGCGCGAAGCCGCCGGTCGCCTGCTGAAAAGGCAAGAGTTATGCCAGCAAAGCCTGCAATACGGGCGTAACTGCTTACCAATGAATAAATAGTGTCTTAGCCGCGGAAACTCCTCCCTGGGCGCCATCACAAGCTCCCTGTCCACGGCGGGGAAGGGGAATAATTTGCCGGTATCAGAAAAATAATTATCCGGGATACCGGAAAAAATCGCACAAATGCGCATTTCCCCAATATCTTTATCGGCGGATTTAAACTGAAACTTTAGGAGAGCAGAGTGTAACTGGTTGGAAACAAAAGACTTGAATGCAGTTCTGGTCTGGAGGAGGAGTTATGCGGCTCGGGGTCGGTTTTCAGCCGCAGCGGGACCGATTTTGCGGGCTAAAACTGCTTGCGGGCGGTCGCGAGGTACCGCTCGTCGGTATCGACCAGTTCATCCAGCACGAATCCGGCCTCCCCGAGCAGGGCGCGCGGCGGTTTCGGATTACGCCGCCGGTGAATTGATGGATCCGATCACAATGGCTGCAATCATTCCGGCAAGCAGCTTTCCGCTCATCTCCCCTCAAATTCAGCCGGTACGAATGGCGTGCTACGAAATAGAAAAACGTATCACCCCGAGACGATACATGCATTCAATCCGTGATCTGCAAGTCAATTCGTTGGAAAACCAAGCAGCGTTACAGGCGGATAAATGAGATAATCCTTGAAAAAACAATTGAAATTTGCTTTATTGATGCTGGTTTATCCCTGACGAAAGATTCTGAAGATTCTGCTGCCAAAACCGAAGAAAATTCTGCTGATGAATGAGCAAGCTCCGGGTTGACTCAGTGCAACCCCGGATTTATTTAGTTTCAGACTAGTTGTTTTAGAGCATTTCACTTGAATCTGAATTTATCGCGGGAGACGACAGTCCAATGCCAGTGGTCACATGTCTTGATATGGAAGGGGTTCTGACCCCGGAGATCTGGATCAACGTCGCGCGTAAAACCGGGATCGGGAAGCTGAACCTTACAACCAGGGATATCAGCGACTACGACGAGCTGATGACGATGAGGCTGGAAATCCTGGAGGAAAACGGGCTGAAGCTGGCCGATATCCAGGACGTTATCGCCGGGCTTGACCTGCTTGATGGCGCCGGGGAATTTCTCGACAGCCTGCGTCGCCGCTGCCAGGTGATCGTCCTCTCGGACACGTTCTACGAGTTCGCCGACCCGCTGATCGAGAAGCTGAACCGGCCGATCTTGTTCTGTAACAGCCTCACGGTTGACAGCGGCGGGCGAATAACGGACTACCGCCTTCGCCAGCAGGACGGGAAGCGCAAGGCGATCCAGGCTCTTCACGGGCTGAATTTCAAGGTGATCGCCGTCGGGGACAGCTACAACGACACCTCGATGCTCGCCGAGGCCGAGGCGGGAATCCTGTTCCGCCCGCCGCAGAAAGTGGTCGACGAGTTCCCGCAGTTCCCGGTCACCGAATCCTACGCTCAGCTCCGCGCCGAAATCGACAGTGCGCTTGAGTGGATCGAAAGCTGAATTTTTACCGATGCAGCCAACAATCACGCAGGTCGGTATTTCACAAGGGAGTAACCATGACTGGCAATGCAAGCGGCAAAAACCTGAACCGCCGTGATTTTTTCCGCCACGGCAGCGCAGCGGTCGCGGGAGCGGCCGGGCTGGCGGCGCTGGGCGCCCCGGCGATTATCAGCGCGCAGAACGCCAACAGCAAGATAACCTTCGGGATTATCGGTACGGGCAGCCGGGGCAACTCGATCCTGCGGGCGATCAGCCGCCACGAGCAGTCGATAGTCACCGATGTCTGCGATATCTACCCGCCCAATCTCGAGGAGGGCAAAAAGGATTCCGCTAACGACAAGGTCAGGGCCACCGGGAACTGGCAGGAGGTCGTTGAGCGCAAAGATGTCGATGCGCTGATTATCAGCACGCCGCTCTACCTGCACGTGCCGATGAGTGTCGCCGGGCTGGAGAGCGGCAAGCACGTGTTCAGTGAAAAGAGCATGGGCCTGAATATGAAACAGATTAACCGGATGCGCCTCGCGGCCGCCAGACATCCGGACCTGGTGTACCTGGTAGGCTACCAGAGCAGGCTCAACGAGAGCCTGCAGATGGTCAAAGACCTGGTGGCCGGGGGCTCGTTCGGCAAAATTACCCAGTTCTACTGTCATTTCGACCGCAACCAGACCTGGCGCAAGGACGGGCTGGAGGGCAAGTGGGACCGCCTGCTCAACTGGAGGCTCTACAAGGAATACTGCGGCGGCCTGCTGACCGAGGTCGTCACCCACGAGATCGACCAGGTGCTCGATATCCTGGGCACGAAGCCCAAAACCGCTGCGTTCCACGGACAAATCATGGTCTACCATGACGGGCGCGAGCACCACGACAGTATCATGGGCAGCTGGGAGATGGAGGACGGGGTGATGGGTGTCGGGACGGGGCATTTGTCGAACGGCAGCCGCGGCTCCGGGTTCACCCTGCTGGGCACCCACGGCACGGTGGAAAGCTACGGCGGCAAGCTCAAGCTCTACTGGGAGAAAAGCGCGCGCCACCTGGACACCGCCGGGATCGACCACAAGTTCACCCACATCAAGCTCGGCCAGTCGCTCAAGGAAGACGAGAGCCCGAGCAGCACCCCGGCCAAGGTGGTGGATTTCTCGGTCGACGGCGCCTACCAGGACGCCACCGCGCGCGAGTTCGAGCATTTCTATGATTGCGTGCTGGGCGGGACCAAGCCGGTGATGGACGCCGAGAGCGCTCACGCCACCAGCGTGATGGCCCTGATGGCCTACCACAGCTCGATGGACGGCGGCAAAGCTTATTCCAGAGAGGACGTGCTGGCGCTGGGGTAGGAGCTATCATCACGGACAACGAAAAAAGCCCGGTGCGTTCAGCGCCGGGCTTTTTAGCTTAAGTATGAAATATGTTTAAAAGCGGGAAACCGAAAGCAGGATAAAACCAAACACACCCCGCCCCCGATTTATCGGGGTCACCCCTCTTGGTAGAGGGGACTTTTTCACCCCCAACTGCACAACGGAGTCGGCGGGAAAGCGGATCTCCGGTCCAGTCCCCTCTTGAGAGGGGTGCCTGCCGGAGGCAGGCGGGGTGTGTCATGCCGCTGCCTTCCTCACCCCGCCGCTTCCCGTATCTTCGCCACTACCTCAGCACTCAGCGGTTGGGCGGTCCCGGCGGCCGCGTTCTGCCGGGCCTGCTGCTCGTTGCGCGCGCCGGGGATCACCACGCTGACCGCATCATTGGCCAGGATATACTGCAAAGCCAGTTGCGCCATCGGAATGCCCAGCTCCGCGGCAATCGGTTTCAGCCGGTCGGCGCGGGACACCCAGTCCAGTTTTTGCTCCGGCGAAATCGTCTGGCTGCGGTGGTCTTTGTGGTCGAACGTGCTCTCGGCCGTGTACTTGCCGGTCAGGAACCCGTAAGCCAGCGGCACCCGCGGGATGATGCCGATATTTGCCGCCTTGGCCGCGGGCAGCAGTTTTTGCTCCGGCTCGTTATCGAGGATATTGTAGACCACCTGGATCGCGGAGCCGTAGCCCGCCTCGATCTGGGTCAGGCCGTCCTCCAGCGGACCGATCGAGATCCCGTAGGCGCGCAGCTTGCCCTGCTCCACCAGCCGGTCCAGGGTTTCGGCGTTACCCAGCGCCTGTTGCATCTGCTCCGCGCTGCGGGGAGTGTGCAGCTGGTAGAGGTCGAGATAGTCCGTGTTCAGCCGCCGCAGGGACTCCTCGATCCGCGCGCTCAGGAACTCTCCGCTGAAATCTTTCTGCCAGCTGCCGTCGGGGGCGGTCAGGTTGCCACCCTTGGATGCGAGCACCACCTGCGCCCGCCGCCCGGCGAATATTTTGCCCAGCAGCTCCTCGCTGTGCCCGGCGCCGTAGACATCGGCCGTGTCGAAAAAGTTCACTCCCGCCTCGAACGCGGCCTCGATGGCCCGGATCGACTCGGTGTCGTCCTGTTTTTCACCCCAGCCGATCTGGTGCGGTCCCAGGCTGGCTGGCCCGCCCACGGCCCACGCCCCGAAACCGACCTCACCGACCCTGATTCCCGTCTTGCCCAACGTCCTGATTCTCATCGCGTGCCTCCCGTCCCGCTGATTCACGATATTTTAACGGTCAGTCCCGGCCCGCAGGCCGGCTATCTAAAATAGACGGGGTCCGGGCCTGTGTCCACCCCGGAGTCCTGCCGGCAGGGCTGTTGTTTGCAATCGTCCCGGCATGTTGTATCTTTCGACTATTACAGATCGTGCAGCGGCTATCAACGGAGAACCCGGAAATGAAGAAACTTTCTGTCCTGCTGTTTGTGCTGCTGATTCCGTCAGCCGCAGCTGCCGAGGATGACAACTGCTACCTGGTGGTGGCCGGTCTGAGCGCCACTGCCGACGGCAGCGTGATGCTGGCCCATAACGAGGACAACGGCACCGACAAGGTGTTCCGTTTCAGGCGTGTCGAGCGCAGGGTGCACGTGTCCGGCGAGTTCGTGGAGCTGCACGGCGGCGGGCGGCTGGAGCAGACCGACACCACCTGGGCTTACACGGTCTGGGAAATGCCCGGGATGCACTTTTCCCACGGGATGGTCAACGAGCACGCGGTAGCCGTGGTGAGTAACAGCTGCCCCAGCCGCGAGGACAGGCCGATGCTTACCGATGGCGGGATCGGGCCGCTGCTGCGCTGGCTGGTTGTGGAGCGGGCCCGCTCGGCCCGCGAGGGTGCGGAGCTGGCGGGCGCTCTGATCGAGCGGTTCGGTTACAGCGCCAGCGGCCGCACGCTGACTATCGCCGATCCGCGAGAGGCCTGGCAGGTGGCGATGGTTAACGGCAAACACTGGGTTGCCCGCCGTGTTCCCGACAACCAGGTGGCGGTGCTGGCCAACAGCTACGGAATCCACCGGATTGACCTGGCCGACACCGTTAATTTCATGGGCAGCGCGGACCTGATCGACTACGCCAGAGAGCGGGGATGGTACGATCCGGCGATGGATAAGGAGTTCGATTTCGAGCGAGCCTATGCCGGGCGCGGCAGGCTGACCGACCCCAACCAGCGCCTCCGTCAGTGGACCGGGTTCAGGCATTTTGCAGCGCCGGATTATGCTCCTCCGCCGGATGGAGAACCTTTGCCGTTCAGTATCGAGCCGCTGAAACCGCTAACGCCGGAGCAGATGTTTGCCGCCCTGCGCGACCACTACGAGGCCAGCCAGTTCGAGGCCGGTGATTGCCTGCCCCATGTGACACCTTGCGGCGCCAGTCCACGGGCGGTTTGTCACGGCAGCACCAACCATGGCGATCTGTTCCAGCTGCGCGGCAATGTACCCTCGCCCCTGCGAACGATATGGTGGTACAGCTTCTGGCGGCCGTGCAGCGCTCCGTTCGTGCCGCTTTATCCGGCCGCGGGATCGGTGCCGGCGGCGCTGGGTTTCGAGGTGCACGACCATGTGTTCAGGGACCCATCCAGCGGAGAGATGCCCGGCCGGGACAAGGCGATCGGTGTTTTCCGCGAACTGACGCTCCGGGTTGACGAACGCCGGTGGCGGGATATCAACACAGTCCGGGCGCGGTGGCGGCAGTTCGAGCGGGATCAGTGGCCCGAGGTCCGGAAGCTGGAAAGCGAGGTCGTTTCTTTGCAAAGCCGGGATAATGAGATTACAAACAGGTTGGCGGAATTCGGTGAGTACAGGCTCGAACAGGCGATGAAAGCGGCGGCGGAGATGTTGGAGTGATCCGCTGACAATCAATCCGGGGGAGGCCGGTTATCGCCGGGAATAAGCTCATCCTTTTCAGCTTCGCGCATCAGCGAGTCCAGCGGTTCTTTCATCTTGAGGAACCTGGCTGTTCCGATCCAGGCGATCCAGACACCTGACGGGACGAACAGCCAGCCGATAATTTCCAGAATCCGCGAGTCGAAAAACTTGATGAAGCTCACGCCGGCGATAAACAGGGTCAGGGCGGTGCGGAGGTAGGAAAGCAGCGTGCGCTCGTTGGCCATCTGGGTGCGGTCGGCGGCGAGCATGTCGCGCAGGATCAGCTTGTCCTTGTAGCGCCTGTAGTATTCATCCATTGGGGCAGCTTCCGATTTAGATAATACCCTCATTTCCGGAGCCTAAATATATTACCAATGCCCGCAGATGGGCAAGTCGAGTCCGCTGCCTGAAACCGAAAAAACAGGTGGTTCTCAAAGTATTCCGGAGGTCGTGATGAGCCGAATCTTTACTTTAATCGTGTCGGCGGTGCTGTTTGCGGGTTCTCTTGCCGCCGAACTGCCGTATAACGCAATGGGGGAGCTGACCGGCGAGGTCGGGCCGGGCTCGGCGATTTTGCAGACACGGTTGACCGCCGTGACCGGCCCGGACAGTTCCGGCGATTATGCGGGGGCCGAGGCCTGGGCCAGGTTCGAGATTTCCCGGCGCGAGGATTTTTCCTCTTCCCGGACCACCGCCTGGCGGCATGCCTCGGCCGACAGGGATTATATCGTCAAGGAGACTGTCAGCTCCCTGGCCCCGGAAACCCGGTATTTCTACCGGGTGCAGATAAGCTCGAACCCCGCCGGCGCGGAAGTGCGTCTGGGAGCGCGCAACACGTTCCGTACCGCGCCGGAGAGGGACGCCGTGCGCGACGTCCTGTTCACGGTCACCACCAGCCACCATCACGCCAACCGGGAAAGCGAGGAGGGTTTCGACGCCTACCGCGCCATGGCGCGACTCCAGCCGGAGTTCAACTTCCTCACCGGCGATGACGTCTATTACGACACCGACCCGCCGGTGGCGCGCGATGTTGCCGGCATGCGGTTTCACTGGCGCAGGATGTTCGGCATGCCGCTGCTGAAGAAATTCTATTCGATGGTGCCCGGTTACTGGCAGAAGGACGACCACGACTACCGGTTCGATGACGCCGATCCGTTCATGCCGCCCCGCGAGGGAGGCTCTCCAAGCGATGAGGAAGGCCGGATGGTGTTCTTGGAGCAGACGCCTGTGCCTGTGCCCACCCACCGCCGGGTGCGCTGGGGCAGGGCGGTGGAGTTCTGGCTGCCCGAGGGCCGCGATTACCGCAGTCCGAACAGCATGCCCGACGGGCCGGGGAAAACGCTGTGGGGAGTTCAGCAGCGACGGTGGCTCGAGGAAACTATCGCCGCCAGCGACGCGATGTTCAAGGTTCTGCTCTCACCCACCGGGCTGGTCGGCCCCGACCGCGGCAACAAGCGAGACAGCCACGCCAACCGCAACGGCTTCTTTAGCGAGGGCCAGGAGTTCCTGGGCCGGCTGAAAGCGCAGGGGGTCAAAAACTTCTTCATCGTCAACGGGGACCGGCACTGGAAATACCACTCCGTGCATATTCCAACGGGCTACGAGGAGTTCTGCTGCGGCGCCCTCACCGATGGGGCCAGCGTGCAGGACCCGGACTACGCCGACGAGCTTGCCGAGAGGAAATGGCACCTGGGCAACGGCGGTTTCCTGGCCGTGCGTGTGCTGGCCGAGGACGCGGACGTGCCGGAGATGGTGTTCGAGTTTTACGAAGAGGACGGCAACTTGGTCCATACCGTGCGGCGGCAACTGGAGTAGGGGACTATAATTCGAGACCGAGCTGGCCGGCAAGCTGTAGCGACTGACGCCGGTAGTTGTCGGCCAGCGCGGGATTCCCGCCGCGGACCCGGCGGATGAAAATATATTTTTGCAGCTCGTAGAGCAGGTAAAACGCCTGGCGGACCTGAGCGTCGCTGTCGTTTTCCCGGCGGCTGCCGTAGCCCTCCCAAAACGATGGCTCGCTGATTCCGCAGTAATCCAGCACCGCGAACTCGATCTCCACGTCACCCCACAAGGCCCGGTCCCAGTCCAGCAGGCCCAGCAGTTCGCCTTCGGGGCCGGTCATGACATTCTGGGCCCAGATGTCCATATGCAGCAGGGATGAGGGTTCGGAGCGGGTGAACTTATCGAGGTTGGTATCCAGCAGACGGCGCAGGGCGTCGGCCTCTGCCAGTGAATACCCGCCGCAGCCGGAAATATCAGTCAGCAAATAACCCCACATCACTGCGAAAGCGTCGGTCCAGTTGTCAGCCGACGGGGCCGGCTCGTGTTCGCCGAGATAACCGTAGCGCCGGGCGTGGAAACCGTGCACCCGGCGCAGGGCCTGGCCGAGTTCGCCCAGCAGCCTGTCGAGTTCCCGCCGGCCGATCCCCGTGGCTTCCGACAATGGAGTACCCGGCATCCGCTCCATCAGCAGGAAATCCCTGTCCAGCAGCCCGCGGCTGAAATCAGCGGCCAGGATTTCGGGTACAGGGACGCCGGCACCTTCCAGGATCGCCCGGTGGATACCCGGCTCCTGGCGCATCATCCGGTGCTCGTAAAACAGGTTCTGTTCGCGGATATCCGGCGGGGCGACTCTCAGCACGAGCGGCCGGTCCGCTCCCTCGACAAACCAGGTCGTGTTGTATTTGCCGGTCGTGCAGCGCCGGAGCTTGAGTCCGTCCGCGTCGGTCTCCAGGTGCGCCGCCGCGGCCCGGGCAAGGGCAGCCAGGTCGTTTTCCATGCTCAGTTCCGGGCCGGGTCCCACTCCAGGTGCTGGCCGTCGGCAAGCAGCTTTGTGCGCAGAGTCTGATAATCGATATCCTGCACGGCAACCCCGTTATCCAGCGCCAGGCCCGCAGCGGTGGCGGCGCTCTGGCCCAGCACCATGAACACCGGCTCCATCCTGATCGACCCGAACGCGATATGGCTGGCCGAGAGGCAGACCGGCACCAGCAGGTTGGTGCACTCACTCTTGCTGGGTACAATCGAGCGATAGGAGATCGGGTAGGGTTCGAACCCGCCCACCTGCACGTCGCCCTCGTTCTTGAGCCAGCCGTCGGCGGTTACGTAGCGCTGGACGTTGTGGCTGTCCATGGTGTAAGCTGCCAGACTCACCGGGTCGCCGGCGACCTCGCGGCCCTGGCAATTATGCTGGGTCATGACGTAATCGGACACCATCCTGCGGGCCTCGCGCACGTAGATCTGGTGCGGCCAGTTGCCGTTGTCGGTGAACTCGTCGGCGGCCAGCCCCCAGCGCGAAACCTCGTTACGTACTTTTTCCGGCACGCGGGGATGGTAAGCCAGCGTCCACATTAAGCCTTTCTGGTACTGCTCGTGTTCAGAGATCAACCGCTCGCGGGTGGCGTAATCTGCCTCGGGGTATGTGTAATTATAGCCGATATAATCCGTGCTGAACCCCTGGCGGTTGTTCGTGTCTGTCTTGCGGTTGGGCATCATGGTGGGCGACCAGGGGACCCCGTCGTAGCCCGCCTCGAAATAGCGGAACAGCGGCTCGTAGACCAGGCTGTCGTAGCCGGCGGGTTTTTCGAACTTCACCTGGTTCTCCGGGACATCGGACAGGCACATCCTGAAGTTGTATGCCTGGACGCGACGGTCGCCGCTGCCTTCCTCGCCCGGCCCGGCGGGGTCGATTCCGGGCAGGAGCCCGCTGTTCGGGTCGTCGGCGATTACATACGGGCTGACAGGCAGATCGAAGGTGTGGTACACGGCGTTGGCGGTCTGCACCCCGTTGAGTGTTTCACCGTAGGCCGCGTTAGATTCGCGTCCCACTGTATAGCTCACGCCGGCAAGGGCCAGCAGGTCACCCTCGTAGGTGGCGTCGATAAACATTCCGCCGCTGAACACCCGTCCGCTCCCGGTTCTGATGGAGACGATCCGGGCGCCGTCCTTGCTGACGCCGCCGGAGAGGTCGAGACGCTCACCGAAGACGACCGGCACATCCGCCTCGCGCAGCAGCTCGTTGATGATATCCTCGGCCACGTGCGGCTCGAAGGTCCACATGAACTCCGCGTCCACATCGTTGCCGCGGTTGCTGCGGTAGTCCTCTTTCTGTTCGTAAACCCAGGATTCGTCCTTGCGGTAGTGGTCGGCGATCCTGCGGTAGAAATCGCGGGAGCGGCCGCCGATAGCTCCCTTGTTGCCGATATCGGTGGCGCCGAGGCCGCCGGTGGTCAGTCCGCCCAGGTGGCTGCCGGGTTCGATCAGGACCACGCTCTTGCCCTCGGAGGCCGCCTGCACCGCCGCGATCACGCCGCCGGAGGTGCCCCCGTAGACCACGATGTCGTAATAGTCGCCATCGCCACGGGACTCACTGGCGGGCCTGCCGCAGGCAAGCAGCACTGTCAGGACTGCAAGTAATGCCAGGCTCATTCTGTTCATTTTGATCGTACTCCTGAGCTAAGTAGCGGGTCAGTTCAGCTCGAATAGTATTTTCTGCTGTTGCAAGACAGCTGGAAGCATTGGCAGGCATTTTATCCACATTTCAGATATGTTTGATAATCAGGATTCGCCGGCCACAGTGAAATTCATTGAGCTGAGCGTGAGTTTCGATAATTTGCGGATACTCTCGTCGTCATCGGCCACGAGGAATCGTTTTTCCTGTCCGCTCATGGGTGGCTCCCGGTTGCTTTTAGACGTTTACTGCCGCTCACGTTAAAGCATATTGCCGTTTCGGGCATGAAAAGGCAAGTCCTTTTTGAATTGTGCTCTTAAGATTGCATCGGCAGACAGCCATCGCTCTGTCGGAAATAAAATCCTCTGGTATTATTCGAGTGTATCCGGAACCGGTTCGCCATGCCGGAAGAAACTTGACATAATTCCAGCCATTAAACATATATGAACAAATTCATATTAGACTCATTTGTCGTTTTAGCTCTACCTGACTCAAGGAAATTGAAATGACGGAGAAAATAAAAACGATTTGGCTGAGCTGCATGGTGTCGTTTCTCCTTCCGGTGGCAAGCTACGCTCAGCAGACCGCCCTGTGGCGCGAGGGGATCAATGTTATTCCGTCTCCGCAGGAAGCGCTGCCGGGAAATGGGGAGTACAGCTTCGATGGTACAGTGACCATCAAGATCGAGGGTACGGCCGGCGGCGACGAATCATTTACCGCCAGGGATCTGGCCGCCAGGCTCAACAGCGATTTCGGCATCGAGGCGGTAGTGGGCGAGGGCGATAGCCCGGGCGGGATAGTGCTGCTAAACAGCGGCGGACAGTCCTGGAAAACCGGCCAGGGATACACGCTGGAGGCCGGACCCGATGGGATCAGGATCGAAGCGGACGGCGCCGCGGGGCTGTTCTACGGAACCAGGACCCTGTTGCAAATGGTGAAGCCCGGCAGGGACGGCTACGAACTCCGGAGCGTGAGCATAACCGACAAGCCGGATATTCCGATCAGGGCGGTTCATTACGATACCAAACACCACCAGGACCGCATGGAATACCTGAAGGACTTCATCCGCGATCTGGCCGACTACAAAATCAACATGCTGATCTGGGAGTGGGAAGATAAGTTCGCTTATGTCAGCCACCCGGAAATCGGCGCACCGGGCGCGTTTACCGCGGATGAGATCAGGGAGCTGACCCGCTACGCGGCTGACTATCACGTCCAGCTCGTTCCGCTGATCCAGGGTCTGGGCCATGTCAGCTACATACTCAAATGGCCGCGGAACACTCACCTTCGCGAAATCCCTGCGTCAAACTGGGAGTTCTGTCCGCTTAAAGAGGGCGCCTACGAGCTGCTGTTCGATCTCTGGCGGGAGGCGATGGAGGCTACTCCGGGGGTGGAGTACCTGCATATCGGCTCAGATGAGACTTTCGAGCTGGGCCGCGGGCCGGACTGCGCCTGCGGTGAGCACGTGGACAGGCTGGGACGCTATTCGTTCTACATGCAGTTCGTCAACCGCTGTGCTGAGTATATCGTCAGCAGGGGACGCAAGTTTATTGCCTGGACCCCGGAGTACAGGCCCGAGGAAAAGATCAAGCCGCTGAAAAGCGGCCCGCTGATGGCCGAATACCTCGATCTGGAGATCGCGCGGAAGGGGCTGGCCGACGGGTACACGCACTGGGTTTACACTCTCAACCCCGGGCTGGAGGAACCGTTTCTGCCGTATTTCTACCGCGAGAGCCGTCACCCGGGCACCACGCTGGAAAACGCCTACGAGACATTGACCACTGCATCGCGCTCGGGTTTGTACGAGGGCATGATCGTGGCCAGT
Source organism: Candidatus Glassbacteria bacterium (assembly GCA_019456185.1). Taxonomy (NCBI): domain Bacteria; phylum Candidatus Glassiibacteriota; species Candidatus Glassiibacteriota bacterium. The sequence continues at coordinate 182,883 of VRUH01000001.1, forward strand.
TGGGATGCCTCCGGCCTGCACAACCAGGTGTGGATGATGCGGTTCGTCAACGCGGCCGAGTACGCCTGGAGCGGCAGCGGGCCGTCGTTGGAGGAGTTTATCGACAAGTATTTCACAAACTACTACGGGTCCGCCGCGCACGACGTGAAGGAGTTGTTCGAGCTGCTCAACCGGGCCAGCTACTATTTCATGGACTCCTTCGAGCGCAAGGTCTGGCACTGGGGTGAAATCGGCAGAACCCACCTGCCCGACCTGCCGCGGGGCGACGCCATCGAATACGACCCGTTCTGGAACACGGAAAACGCGGAGATGGTCGCCCGCTCGCGGAAGCAGTTGCCCCTGATGCGCAGAGCGGAGACGATCTGCCGCCAGAACATCGCCGCCGGTGTCAGGCACGCTTACGACATGGAGGTGTTCGCATCCATCGCCGGCCTGATCGCCCACAACGCCCGGACATACCTGGCGCTCTCCGAACTGGAGAATACTATCACCCGGGCCCACAAGCAGCGTTTCGTCAGCCACCAGGCCGTCCACTCGGCGCTGCTGGAGGCCGCCCGGATCGTGGAGCGCAACCTCGCTGACCGGAAGAGTTCGTTCGGCAACCTCGTGAATGTGTGGGAAAAATCCAGGGTGCCCAAGGGGATGGACACGGCGGAAAAGAAGTATTTCCACCGTCAGGACCGGGGCAGGAATTTCGCCAACCGGCGGCCGGACATGAGTTACCTGATCTGCGACGAACAGCTGCTGGGGCTGGAAGATTACCTGGCTTCCCTGCGCGGGTACGCAGACTGTTACGCACGCACTTACCTGGCAGACTGAAATTCCGGTCAGGTTCCCGGACCGCGACCGCTTGCGTAAACTCTTTCCCGCCGGGTGAAACCAGTCCCGCTCAGATTTCCACCACTTTGTATTCGATCCGTTTGTACGGCTTGCGCTCGAACACGCCCAGGCCGTGCTCGGTCATGGCGTACTCGAGGAAGTAGTGGTGGTTCAGGCAGTCGCGCACCCAGGCCGGGGCGTTGTCTCCCTGTGTGTCGATTTCCTCGGCGATATGGTCCAGCATCACCGAGTCGATCGCCACCGGGTCCGCGGCCATCAGCAGTGAATTCGGCGACTGCTCGGGGAACGTGTTCCAGGGACGGGGGCACCAGACGTTGTTGTGCCAGTTGGCGAACAGGGCGTCGGCCAGGTTGAGCCGCACCTTGTCGCGGATACTGGGCGTGTTGCACAGGTCGGCGATGTATGATTTGTCGCCCAGGCCCTCGTGGAGTTTCTTGGGCGAGGGGATGGAGCCGAAATGGTTCTTCATCGCGCCGGTGATCCCGCAGCCGTGGTTTTTCATCAGGAACATGTTGATGATGTGGTCGGCGCCGGTGTAAGCTTTCGGCATCCAGAAAGCGCCGCCGGGAAGCGGCTCGTCCCTGGTGAAGGTCACCGTTTCCGACTTGTCCCACCGGTCGGGTACGGGTACGGTGGAATCGATCCAGTTGACCTGAGGAAAACGGCAGCGGCCTTTCATTATTACCGGGTGGGCCCAGCGCGAGGCGTCGAGAATGGTGAGGTTCTCCTGCTCGATCCCCAGCCCGTCGTGCAGCAGACCGATCACGGAGTTGACCAGCGGCATGGTCTGGTCCATCCGGTTGTTGGTGATTTCCGGATCGTAGGTTGCGTTGTTCAGGTTGAGCTTGATCGTGATTTTCCGGCCCGGCGCCACTCCCGGCATCAGCTTGCGCAGGGCTTCCGTGGCCGTTCCGCTGCCGGTCAGTTCGCGCAGCCCGCGCTCGAGCATGGAATCGACCACCTCGTCGTTGATATAGTCGAAATACCGCTCGGCGATCTTTCCCGGCTTGCCGTCACGCGGCTCCACGGTGTGATCCCAGGGAGCGTTGGCGCTGTAGTCCCAGGGCCTGGTGGCCTCGGAGCTGTGCACGCGGACTACGCGGGATTTGCTCTCCGCCGCGGCCCGCAGCTCGCCACGGCCTGTCAGCGATGCCGCCGCGAGGGCGGCCGCCGAAGTCCTGATAAAATCTCTCCTGCCGATATTTTTCCTGGCGTTCATCTTCTCTCTCTCCAGCTCTCAGAGTGAACCCGAATCTTCAAATCCGGCTTAATAGTTTACAGGTTAACCGCCGAACGCGCAATTGGTTCGTGATCCTCACCGCAGCGGGCCGACGTACCCGGTGCTGATCACCACGTCGTCGATCCAGTAGGTGCAGTCGTGCTCACAGTAGCCGATATAACAGCCGAACATCGCCATGTTGAGTTTCAGGCTTTCCACATCACGCCAGCGCATGCCGGTGATGTGCATGATTTTTTCCCCGTTTACCCAGGCGGCCTGTTCGCCGTCCTTTTCCCCCGGTCGGTTGGTCTTGACCATCACCTCGAAACAGTACCACTTGTCCCGCTCGATTATCACGGGAGTGTCGGGGTAAAAGAAATTGCCCCAGTAGTAACCGTCGGGCGCCTGTTTCATTTCGGGCCAGTATGTGTAGAACGCCACCTGCCCGGGAGGATCGGTATCGGGCATTGGCTTGAGGTCCAGCGTGGTGATAAACCGGTCCTCGCCCGTGGGCCTGCGTCCGGCCCCGCCCAGGACCGACTGCGGATTATCGGGACGGCAGCCCCAGAACTGGCACCAGTGCATGCCCCGGCCCTGATCGAAATCACGGGCAAACTTGACGTACCAGCGAATATAGGTGGTATCGTAGCCGGGCAGGAACCACGCCCGCAGCCAGCTGTCCGATTCCTTGTACTCGTGCCCCCGGATCAGCCTGGTTTCACCGGTTACGGCGTAGGTGGTAATCCGATAGGATTTTTTCCCGCTGTGCACGTGCTCCGGCCGGGACTCGAAATCCCCGCGCTCCGGGTCGTTTTTGTAGCGTTCCCAGTTATCTCCGAGCGCGCCGGATTCGAAACCCTCGTCGATAATTATCTCGGCGGCCAGCGGCAGTGCGGCAAGTTGCAGGGCTGTCAGGATTGAAATCGCGATTCGACTCAAGCGTGAGTTGCCGATCATTAACTTGATTCCATGCTCTGGAGTCATGCAACAAACAAGTAAGTACCGGGCATTGTGACCCTAAAGACTTAACACCCGGCGGCCAATTAAGCAAATATGAACTTATTCATATTATACCTATTTGGTTTTTAAAGATCAATTGTTTTGCAAATTTCCCTTCACTTACTAAAGTATAATTCCGAGGATATATTCAGAAGCGTGTTTCATAACTGCTGAATTGCATGGAAGACAGGCCGGGGAGGGTTTGGAACCCGTCCCTGCGGCGGTCGAATTTTAAAAATGACCGGTTCTCTCGTTTTTTTATGCTTTACACTCATATCATTTCCATTTGAGGGTTATGAAACAACCACTAGTGTGGTGTCCCGGAAGTATAAGTAATAATTCGACGCTCTGGCAATGGTCCGATCAACTCAAGCTGAAATCCCCCCTGCCCCCCCTTTGGCAAAGGGGGGAAGCAAATCCCCCTTGTATAATAGAGGGTAAGTGTTAGGATTGGTTGAAGCAACCGGGAAATCGTATCCCCCTTGGTCTGCGAAGACCGTTTTTAAGCTGGATCCCCGGTTGCCCCAGATTACTTCCCGAACAGTCACTAGAGCCGCCTCCGGCGAGCTCGTCTGCTGCCGGGTCTCTCGATTCAAGAAGGGAAAGACGAGAGAATTTCGCTCAGAATCGAAAAAGAAGGCGATCTTTATCGGTTTCATTTATAATATGGGGAATGGCAGATTCTGTTCTACCGTATCCTGACTGGAGCTTTTAAAGGCCGGTGAGTGCTGAATAACCGGCCGGGGAATCCTTTGAACCACTTTCGAAGGGAAATCAATGGCCTTGAGCAGGAATGACGAACTCAGGAAATGGCAGATAAGGATCTTCGCCACAGCCTGGATCACTTATTTCTCGTACTACCTCTGCCGCTACAATATGACACTGGCCAAGACTCCTTTCTCGGAAGCCTTCTCTTTCAGCGCGAGCGAGTTCGGCCAGGTGTTTTCGATGCTCACCATTTTCTACGCCGTGGGCCAGTTTGTTAACGGCCAGCTCGGAGACCGTTTCGGCGCGCGGACTATCTCCACCATCGGCGCCCTGGGCTCGGCGGTAATGAACCTCTGTGTTTTTGCTCTCGTCATGATCGCCTCACCTGCCCAGGCGGACCGGGGCAGCGTGCTGCGCTTCCTGCTGATCTTCTGGGGAGCGAACGGATTTTTCCAGGCGATGGGCTGGCCGCCGCTGGTGAGGCTGATGGCCTTCTGGTTCCCGGTCTCCGCGCGGGGAAAGGTAATGGGACTCTGGGGCACTTGCCTCCATTTCGGCGCCGCTGCGTCAGTTTTGCTGGCCACTTTTCTTACCGGCTATTACGTACAGAGCTTAAGCGGCGACTGGAGAATGGTCTTCCTGGTTCCCTCACTGATCCTTTTCACCATCGGTATCCTTTTCCTGATACTGATCAGGAACGACCCTTTGCAGCTCGGGCTCCCCTCTGTTGGTGCAGAAGAGCCGGGAGAGGAAAAAAGCGGCGCCGGGAACGGAAGGCGGACTATTTACCGGAACGTAATCCTGACTCTGAGTAATCCATATCTCTGGGTAATTGCTGTTGCATTTTTCCTGCTGGATGCGAACCGCTACGGATTCGTCAACTGGATGCCCGCCTACCTGGATGCGCACGCCGATGGTGAAGCGGGTACGCTGATGGCGAATTTCAAGAAGATCATGAAACTTTGCATTCACCCCCTCGCAGGGGCGGTTGGGGCGTTCACGGCCGGGTGGGCCACGGACCGGTTTTTCGGTGGCCGGAGAGCACCGGTGATTGTGGTGCTGCTTACACTGCTCGGGGTATTCTCGCTGACTTTCGCCTATATCGATCCCAATAATACTGTTCTGGTAGTAGTGGTCGTTGCCCTGGTGGGCTATTGCACTTACGGGCCTCACATGCTGATGGTCGGCCACGCGGCGCAGGACTTCGGGAAAAAGGAAGGAGCCGCCGGGGCGGCCGGTTTTATCGATGCAATGGGCTATTTCGGCGCAACAGTTGCCGGATGGGGGGCTGGAGCACTGATCGACAGGGCGGGCTACAAGGTGACTTTTGCCACATTCGGCTCCACGGTATTCCTGGCCGCGGCCCTGGTCGCCGTGCTCTGGAAGGTCGGGCCCCGCTCAGTCAGGGAGCGGGGGAGACAGGTTTGACCGACTCCGTCGAAAGATTCGAGCTCGCCCTGGCTCATAAAGAGCCCGACCGCGTGCCAATCGACTACTGGGCGGCACCCGAGATCACCCGGCGGCTGATCGATCATTTCGGGCTTTCCTGTCGGGAGGAACTGCTTCAGCACCTCGATGTGGACTTCCGCTACATCTCCGGTCCTGAATACACCGGCCCGAAATTGCAGTCAGCAGAGGACGGGTCCTGGAGGGTGGACCACTGGGGAGTCAAGCGGCTGCGGATGGAGCTCCCTTCCGGCGGGACTTACTGGGAAGTCAAGGACTTTCCGCTTGCCGCTGCCGGGTCGGTCGAGGAAATCAGGGACTATCCCGGTTGGCCCAGCCCGGACTGGTTCGACTACGAGTGTGTGCGCACCCAGGTGGCTGAGGCTCGAGCAACCGGAAAGGTCGTGGTCTTCATGGGCGACCGGATGAACCGCTGCGCTCAACTCAAGCCTGCGATGTACCTCAGGGGGATCGAGCAGATCCTGATGGATTTCGTGCTGAACCCCGGGATCGCCGAGTGCATTTTCAGCCGCACCGTGGAGTTTTATCTCGAGTATGCGCGCAGGACGTTCGAGGCTGCGGGCCCGGGGGGGATGGATGTTTTCATGACCGGAGATGATTTCGGTACACAGAACGGGGAGATCGTCTCACCCGGGATGTGGCGGGAATTTCTGGCGCCGGGTTTCAGGGAATTTATCAGACTCGGGAAAAAGTACGGCTTCCATGTGGCGCACCACTCGTGCGGCTCGATTAAATCGATCATCCCGGATATGATCGATTGCGGACTCGATATCCTTAACCCGCTTCAACCGGATGTCCGCGATATGGACCGCCGGGTGTTGAAAAGGCTTTTCGGGGAGAATTTAAGTTTCCACGGGTCGATCTCGATTCAGAAGACCCTGCCGTTCGGCACTCCGGACCAGGTCCGCAGCGAGGTGAAAGAGCGCTTTGAAACTCTTGGCCCCCACGGCGGCTTCATTTTCTGCACGGCGCATAACATCCAGGCTGACACTCCGCTCGAGAACATCACCACCCTCTTCGACTCCTACCGGGATTTCGGCCGGTACGGCTAACAAAAGGCCCCGAGCCGATCGATCACGTAATCGATTTCACTTGCCGGAGTAGCTCTTCCCAGACTGAAACGGACAGCTCCCATCCCGGCTACTTCCGGCAGTAAATTCTTTTTTCAAGATTCATGAATAATGCGGGGTTATACCCCTGTGCGGAGTGCATTTACGACAGCCAAAGGCGCCCCGCAATCGACGATTTCCATTGCGGGCAGGCCTGATTATCATAGCACAGAGATAAAGCCGCTCAGCGGCTAAAGGCGGATTGTCTTTTTTTGCAACGTACCCCTCGATCCTCACTGCTCCACTACCCCCAAATGGCGAATTCCACTGTATTAACAGTGGGAGAACAGTCTCTTTTTTCCTGCTCAGAGCCAGAAACTCATTGATACTCCTGGTGAGAACGGCTAATTTAGCATGAAAGTCAATAAAGAAACTCTTGGTTCGGGACGGAAAAAGCGAAAGCCCGGCTCCAAAATCGAAAAAGCAGATTTAGATAATCTCTATCAACTTTGATTTGGTGAATGTCGGTATAAACCCTGATACTCTGTTCTCGGCCTCTGTCCCCGCCGGGACATACCGGCCGCCTGCCTGTTGGCAGCGGCCCGGACACATTCTCGCCACAGGAGCCAAGCCCACCATGCTCTCTGTCATTTCCTACGCCGCCATCCTGCTGCTTTGCGCAGCCTGCCCGCTCCGGGCGGATTGGAACCAGTATCGGGCCGATGCCACCCGCGGTGGATTCACTGCCGAGCCGCTGCCCGACAGGCTCTACCTCCAGTGGGTCTTCCATCCGGCCCAGCCCCCGGCACCCGCCTGGCGGGGAGTAGACACCCGCATGCCGTTTGATTACGCCTTCCACACAGTGGCCGCCGGGGGAAAACTGTTTTTCGGCAGCAGCGCCGACTGCAAGCTCTACGCCCTGGACGCGGAGAGCGGCAGGGAACTCTGGAGCTTCTTTACCGGCTCGCCAGTGCGTTTCGCCCCGGCTGTCCGGGGAGAGAGGCTTTACGCTCTCAGCGATGACGGTTTCCTCTACTGCCTGTCGGCCGCCGACGGCCGGCTTCAGTGGAAAGTGCGCGGCGGCCCCGGCGGTGGCCTGGTGCTGGGCAATGACCATCTGGTCTCGCGTTGGCCCGCGCGAGGCGGGCTGGCGGTGGTTGGCGACACGGTGTTTTTCGCCGCGGGAATCTGGCCCAGCGAGGGGATTTACCTCCATGCCGTTGAGGCCCGCACCGGCGGTTCCATCTGGGTTAACGACAGCAGTGGGGGGATGGTGATGGACAAGCCCCACGGCGGAGCGCGAGCCAGAAGCGGAGTCTCGGCCCAGGGCTACCTGGCGCTCGACGGCACGACCCTGCTGGTGCCCACAGGCCGCTCGGTCCCCGCCGCGTTCGACAGCCACACCGGCCGGTTCCGCTACTTCCACCAGCAGAACAACCGCTCGCTCGGTGGCTCCAGGGTGATGGCCACGGCGGGGTTCTTTCTGGCCGATGCCGGCAACTCACGCTCGACCGAGTTGAGAGCCGGCCCGCACAAGGCGCTGTTCCGCGCCTCGGACGGCTCGCGGGCGGCAGTCAACGAGCTGCACGCCACGGCGGTCGCCTGCACTCCCGATGGATGGCTCTACTGTTCCGACCGCTCCGGGTTTCATGGCTGGGACCTGGACAGCGCGTTCGAGCAGCGGCCGGTCCGTGACCGTAACGGCCAGGCCAGCCCCCGCGATTACCTCAAAGCTCCCTCGCTGAATATTCCAACTCCGGGTTTCACCGGCGGTGTATCGCTGATTGTCGCCGCAGACAAGGCGGTGATGGGTACGGCCGACGGCCGCGTGGCCGTGGTGGACCTGACCGGTGAACGGCTGGCCTGGTCGGCGGCGATCGAGGGCCGGCCGCTGGGACTGGCCGCCTGCGGGGGCAAGCTGTTCGTCAGCTCGGACAATGGCTCGATCTACTGCTTTGGCGGAGAGGCGACTTCCGGGCCGGAACATATCCACCAGCCGCGGGTCAACGAGCCTTACGGGGACAACAGCCTGTACGAGCGGGCCGCACGCGAGATAATCGAGCGCACGGGAGTTACCGAGGGCTACTGCGTGGACCTGGGCTGCGGCGATGGCCGGCTGGCCTTCGAGCTGGCCCGGCTGACCAACCTGCGGATCTACGCCGTCGACCCGGACCCGGAGCGGGTGGCCCGCGCCCGCCGTCTACTCGATTCAGCCGGGCTGTACGGCACGCGGGTCACGGTCCACCTGGCCGACCCTCAGGCAACTGATTACCCGGATTATTTCGCCAACTTGGTTGTCTCCGCCCAGTCGGTCGAACAGGAAGCTCAAGCGTTCGCCGGGGCCGAGGCCCGGCGGCTGATGCGGCCCTGGGGCGGGATGAGTTGTGTGGGCCGGCCGGAGCGGATGGAACTCGAGCGCAGGGAAGCGCTGGCCGGGGCCGACCCCGAGTGGAGCCACCTCTACCACGATCCGGCCAACACGCTTTCGAGCTCGGACAGCCTGGTCGGCGGAAAACTTTCCATCCTCTGGTACCGGGACAGCGACCAGTTGATGCCCTCGCGCCACGGACGCGGAGTGGGGCCGCTGTTCAGCCGGGGTCTGCTGTTCGTCCAGGGGATCGACGAGCTGCGCGCAGTGGACGCCTACAACGGCCGCCCGGTGTGGTCCTACCCGTTGATGGACCTGATGAAGGCCTACGACCAGGAACACCTGGTGGGAGCCGCGGCCACCCAGGGCAATATCTGCCTGGAAGGCGACAGGCTCTATCTCCGCTCGCCGGGAAACCCGACCGACGGTGATTTCGCGGGCAAGAGCTGCCTGGTGCTGGACGTGGCCAGCGGTAGGAAAATCGCCGAGTACACGATCCCCGGCGACGATGAAAACAGTGAAGGCAGTAAATTCTGGGGCTACCTGGCCGTGCAGGACGGTATCCTCTACGGTTCGGTGGCGAACACCGATCACGTCCTCGAGTACTCCTACCGTGAGTCGGACATGAACAAGCTGTTCTCCGAGTCGAAGCGGTTTTTCGCCCTGGAAGCCTCCACCGGCGAGCGGCTCTGGAGCTTCACCCCCGAGCATTCGATCCGGCATAACGCCATCGCTATCGGCGGCGGCGCGGTGTACCTGATCGACCGCCCGCTGGCCGTCTCTGACGCGGTGGTGCGCAACCCCCACCGGGCAGGCAGGACCCTCACCCAAAGCGACCTCCACCCCGAGGGGACCTTGCTGGCGCTGGACGCCCGCACCGGGAGCGAACTCTGGCGTTCTCAGGAGAAGGTTTTCGGCACCCTGCTGGTGTTGAGCAGCGAGCGGGACGTGCTGCTGATGAGCTACCAGGACACCCGTTTCAAGCAGGATTCTGAGTTTGGCGGAAAGATGAGGGCCTTCCGCGCCTCGTGCGGGGTAAGGCTCTGGGATGTGGGCATAGAGAAAAAGAAAGGCTACAACTACAGTTCCCGGCCGCTGGTTATCGGCAATACGGTCTACCTCGAACCCGGCGCCTGGGAACTGGAGACCGGCATGCGCCTGGATTTCAGCATGGCCCGCTCCTACGCCTGCGGGATTATCACCGGCTGCCCGGAGATGCTGGTCTTCCGCTCGGCCACGATGGGCTACCTAGACCTCACCCGCGGCGGCTCAACTGAGAACTATGGTGGAATCCGTCCCGGCTGTTGGATTAACGCCTTACCGGTAGGCGGGCTGGTGCTGATGCCGGACGCCACCGCCAGGTGTGACTGCAGCTACCTGATCAAGGCCAACATAGCGTTGGCGCCCACACGCTGAAAGTCAACGATCCCGGGTTTTGCCTGAATTTACTTCTATCTCGAAACGAACAGTTCGGTTTTCATCCTTGAATCCGTTTGAGAGGAATCATGGTAAGACCGGTTGAATCGCCAGCGAGTAAAATCCTGTTGTTCATCTTGCTGTCTTTCTGCGCAGCCTGCTCCAGGGAAGAAATGCTGATTTCAGACAATGGTAATGCCCGGCTGGCGATCGTTACGGATTTTGGAGATTACGCTGACAACGCTGCGGCAGCCGGCAGCGAGGACCTGGTTGACTGGAACAGCCGGGATGAGCGGGCAGCTACTGTCTGTACCGAGGCGTTCGCGGCGATGGAACTGAGGACATTCCTGTGCAGGATAGCGGGCCTGGATCAAAGTGACAGCACGGTAATCCCGATCCTCGAACCCGGGGATAAGGTGATGGAAGTCGATAATGTCATCGTTGTCGGGCAGACGGCCGGCAGGAACATCTATCGAGAGCTGGACCGGGAGATCGAAAGCGCGAGCGGCGATGCATTCATTATCAGAAGCGGCAGGCTAGACGGGAAAAACACAATTGTTATCAGGGGGAAAACCAGGTCCGGAACCCTCTATGGTGTCTACCACCTGCTGAATTTACTCGGATGCCGCTGGTATGCTCCGGGCCCCGATGGAGAGATTATTCCCCGCAGGGACAGACTGGTGCTGGGCAACCTGGATATTACCAGGCAGCCGGCGGCGGAGATAAGAGGCTTCTGGGTTTCAAACGGCAAAGTGGAGGCCGAGGTCAATGACATGACCTGGGAGGGCCGATTGACCGACAGGGGTGACGATGCGTTTTTTACCTGGATGGCCAGAAACCGCCTTAACTTCTTCTGGAACAGGGAAGAGGAATGGCGGTCGATGAAGAAACTCGGTATCGGCCTTACCGCCGGGGAGCATGTCACCTATTACGAGCTTCTCAGGGCGGACAAACCCTACCCATACGACCACAGCCTGTTCCACGATGACGGCAGTCTGCCGGAGGACCCCTATCCAGTCGGCGATGAATACAGGGGCGATCTCGACAATGACGGCACGTTGTCTTACGCCGAAGCGCATCCGGAATGGTACGGGATAACCAGGGAAGGCGAAAGATTCTTCCCGGTAAGGCCCTTCGGCACCAACTACTGCACATCGAGCGAATCAGGCTTTGCCGAACTGATGAAAAACATCATTGTCTATCTCCGCAATGGCGATGGGCATAATGCGGATACGTTCAGTTTCTGGCCCCTGGATGGAGGTGAATGGTGCAGCTGCGCCAGGTGCAGCGCGGAGGACAAAAACGACACGGATATATTGCTGGAACTGGTTTACAAAATACGGCAGGGTCTGAAACAAGCTTACCATACCGGTGAACTCGACAGGGACATCCCGGTCCACAGCCTGATATACGTGCAGACCAAAACTTTGCCTTCCCGCGAGCTTCCCGCGGATTTCGACTATGACAACATAGTGTTGACTTACTTTCCGATCGGCCGCTGTTACGCACATAATTTCAACGACACGCTCTGCACCGAGGTAAACTGCAAATACCTGCAAGTGCTGCTCGATTGGAGTTCCGAATCCTGCCTGTACAGGGGCAAGCTCCTGCTGGGCGAATACTACAATATCTCCGGTTTCAGGGACCTGCCGTTGGTTTTCAAGACCACAATGGCCAACGATATTCCCTTTTATCTGAATTCGGGGATCGCAGGCCTTCACTACATGCATCCATCAATCGCTGAAATGGGGGTTCGCCGGCTGATCAACTACCAGTTGGCGCAAACGCTGTGGGACCCCGAGCTCGATACGGACCAGCTGCTGGATGATTACTTCAACAGTCTCTATGGCCCGGCGGCACCAGCGATGAAAGAGTTCTACGACTTGCTGGAAACAGCAGTGGCCAATGTCAAGGCCTGGCGGTATTATCTCCGGCCGCGGATAAATGCGGTAGCCTCAGGCAGGGCCGACTCGATCTTTCCAATTCCAGTGATGAAAGAGCACCTCCACTACCAGGCCTGCTCTTCTGAAACCGACGACGCCCTGGACTGGATTCCGATGATTGAAAAAATCCACCAGTGCAGGAGCGCCCTCGACCGAATTCTGGCCGCTGACCTTCCTCCTGCCCTACGGCGCCGGATCGAGGAGGATGAGTACGGCTTCCAGCACCTCGAAGCTAGCACCGATCTGTTCGACAGCCTGATTATTCTGATCACGCAGCAGGGTTCCGCCGGCGCCGAATATGATAGAGCCTTGCTGCGGGCCCGGAAGGCGGCCGAGTTTCTCGGCAGTTACAGGATAAAAAGCCCGGCGCTGGGAGTTGCAAACGCTTACGAAGCCACCGATCTCGTGGAAGCCTGCCGGATACTTTTAGCTGGGTACGACAAATGAAATACTCTGCATGCGAGTCTGCGGGGTAACGGATGTTCGATTTGATCGGTTTTGACTCCACCCCACGGGCGAACACGCGGGTTCACCCTAGAGCTGATCTGAGGCGGTTAGCCCCGGAGCAAAGCTGCGGGGGATTCCCTTTGATTGAATGCTGGAAGAAATGGTGGGCAATATTCGAAATTATCGGCGGGCAGGTCATCCGAAGTTCAGATGGTTATCTTTATTTCCTCGGGCGCTAACGTGGCCGCCGCTGCCAAGCTGCTGGAAGGTCCCTGCCGGGGACGTACCGTGGCCGTGATGCTCTGCGACAGCGGGCTCAAATACCTGAGCACCGACCTCTGGCCCCCGCTGGATCAACAGCCAGGGGCACTGCCTACTTCTCCACCGTAAAAACCCAACTGTTCTGTTCGTCTCGCCGCAGCTTCACATCCCATGCCTTTTCCCGGCCACCGGCTATTCTCAGTTCAATCAAGTAATCTCCCAAAAAAGCCCGGAAGCTGACCTCGCCCCCGGCATCGGCAGTCAGTTCCAGGTTGGTTCGCCACTTTTCGTGCAGCAGTTCTTTGACCTTGTGGTAGACCGGCTTGGGCCGGTAACGTTCATCCAGCAGGCCGCCGCCCTTCTGCCAGACGTTGCGGTCGGTAAAGCCCCAGAAGTTAAACGACATCATGCCGGGCTGGGCAAACGCCAGGGTAAGCATCTGCTCGGTAAACTGGCTCTGTGCCTCCAGGTCCCATTCTCCGGTACGCCAGCCGCCGGTGATCTGCTTACCCCCGGATTGGGGTGTAAACTCGGTCACGTGCAGCGGCAGCCCCAGTTCGGAAATCCGCCGGTAGGTTTTCAGCACCTGGCGGGGCGGGTACCATTCCTGGCGCGGTTCGTGGGCCTGGATCCCCAGGCCTGAAATTGGCACTCCCCGGCGCAGCAGTTCCTTGACCAGTTGGTAGAAATTCTCCCGGGTTTCCTCTTTGGTAATCTGGTAGAAATCATTCAGCACCAGGTGTGCACCCGGGTTGGCCTGGTGGGCCCAGCCAAACGCCTGCTCGACCAGGCCGGCGTTCACCTCGGGCCCCACGGCAATCCAGACCCCGCTGCTGTCGTCCGTCCAGGCCCGCGTGTTCACCGCCTCGTTGACCACGTCCCAGAGATCTATCTGGCCGGTCCAACCGCCCACGGCGTTCTTTACCCGGGCTGCCAGGTATTCCAGTTGCTCGCTGTCCGAATATTTTTCAATCCAGGCTGGTTTGCCGCTGGGGGCGGTCCAGACCAGCGGGTGCCCTTTGGCGGTGATCCCATTGGTCAGGCACCATTCCAGCACCGGCTCCATCCGCCGCCAGAGGGGTTTGCCCTGTTCGGGCTCGTAGGCCGCCCAGTAAAACGGGAAAATGGCGAAATTGAAGATCTCCTTAAAGCGCGCCCGGTAGGTTTCAGGGTTGTAGGGCTGGCCCTCGCGGATCTGGTCAAAGATGATGCTGCCCACCAGGAACGGCGAATTCTGCTGCTTGATGCTGACCCGTACGCCGGAAATCGGCTGGCCCTCTGCATCTACAAACCGGATCCGGGCATCAGTTTTCCGGTACTTTTCGATGTCACGCTCGGCCTGCTGCATCAATTCGCGCTCGACCCGGACCACTTCGGCCGAGGGCTCGTCCATGGCAAGGGCAACTTTAGTGGTTGCCACACAAAGCAAAGTTGCCAGCAGCAATGTAAATGAAATCCGCATAACGGTCTCCTTCACTCCAGAGTATTCAATCGACATTCACCATATCAAAATTGAAACAGGAAAAGATCGCCTTCTTTTTCGATTCCGAGCGACAACTTTCATCTTTTTCAGCTTGAAGCGAGAGATTTCCATCGTCTCTATGAAAAATTATCCGTCCTCATCGTGAACATCAATGATTTTCCGGGTCTAAGCAGAAAGAAGAGGCTATTCTCCCACTGTTCATACCAGGGGGAGGGGGGGGCACACGTGACGATTTTAAAACTTTTCTGGCAGAGATGCCGGAGGAGATACTAGGGCAGATTCAGGCGGTGGAGGCTTCGGTCTACTTATCAAACCGGACTCGTTTGCGGGCAGCAGTTCAAGGAAAGATTTTAACCTTTGGAAAGGAAAACGGAAAATTTTGTTGCAATTACAGAGAAGTGCACCTTAATTTTTATCACCAACTGTTAGAATGCATAAGTGTTCGAAACAAGCGGAAGCCTCCGGTGATACAGATAGCTTGTAAGATCAAGCGGTCGGACCGGCACACTGCCGTGGCGAAATCAACTATCACCAGGAGGCTCCCATGGATTCAATTTATTACATTGGCCTGGACATACACAAGAAAACGATAGCTTATTGCGTAAAACGCTCAGACGGTGTACTGATCCGGCAGGGAGCGGTATCGGCAGAGCGCAAGGCTTTGCTGGAATGGATTTCCGAGTTACCAGGCCACTGGATAGGTGCAATGGAAGCCACCATGTTCACAGGTTGGGTCTATGATTTTCTGAAGCCTCATGCCTTGGAACTGAAGGTTGCCCATCCCGAGATGCTCAAAGCGATCACGGCGGCCAAGAAAAAGAATGACCGGGCCGATGCCGAGAAGATAGCCGATCTTCTGCGGGTCAACCTGCTGCCGGAGTGCTATATGGCCCCGACAGAGTTCCGTGAATTGAGACGCATTCTGCGCTACCGAAACATGGTCGTACGCAACGCCGTCGGGATGAAGAACAAAATATCCGGCCTGTTGATGGAAGTGGGCGCGACCTACGACAAAAGGCGCATTCATGGAAAAAGATATTTCAATTCCCTGCTTGAGCGTATTGAAGATGTGCCGACATCGGTAAAGGAGCTATTAGCGCTGAGCAGAAGCAACCTTGAGTTGTTTAGCGCTATCCAGAAAAAACTGCTTAAAACGCTGAAAGGCAACAACCTGATTCGACAGCGAGTAGAACGTCTGATGAGCATTCAAGGTGTGGGTGAAGTGCTGGCTCTGACCTGGGTACTGGAAATAGGGGAAGCCTCACGTTTCAGTTTATCGCGTCAGGCCATCAGTTATTGCGGCCTGTGCAGTGCTCAGCATGAATCGGCGGGCAAACAATATCGCGGCCCCATTTCAAAAAAGCGTAATAAACACCTGCAAACCATGCTGATCGAGGCGGCCAAGCTGGCTCCGCGCTGGAACGACCAACTGGCTATGGTTCACGCAAAAGAACTGGCCCGTGGCAACCACAACAAAGCCACATTGGCCGTGGCCCGCAAACTGGTTAAATACCTGCTCGGTCGTTGATCTGAAGAAATAGCGATTTCGAGCCGCTGCAACAGGCTGTTTAACGCCCCGTCACATACAGCTGTTTTTATACCGATCTTCCCGGCGTGCCTTGCAGAATGTTGGACTACATGAGCCGGAAAAAGGCTGCATGACTCCCAACTGTTTCGAGGACGCCGGGTTGACCCAAACTCAATCTTCCGTGAAGGGGAAAATGCCCCTGAGATGGCAAATGGATGTCTGGTCGCTTGACCTGCGGACCTTACAAAAGATAAAAAAGATCGGCAAACAACAGCTGGCAAATGAAAAAAACCGCCGGAGCGTATCCGTGGGGGTATGGGGAATCTCCGTTTCCCCCTTGACTATACTTATCATGGATGTTCAACTTGTCCTTACGGCATACAATTGTAAGTTACACACCAGCTGTAAACTTCCAGTTATCAGGACAATCTCAATGGCCCGTCTCGAATCGAATTTTTTTCCTGCCTGCTTTTTTTACCTCCTTCTATCTGCGTTTATCTATCCATCTATACTGAAGGCGGGAAAAATTTTCGCCGATGATTTTGAGTCCGGTGAACTGGCCGGCAAATGGAACCAAGTGAATATCCGCACGCCAGCCCACGGCGGCTACGAAACCAACCCGGAGCACGTGTTCAGCGGCCGGCGGAGCCTGCGGTTGACTGCTGTGGCCAACGACGGCCAGTCTTCGGTGGCGCAGGTGCAGTGCTGGTTCATGCCCGGCTACGACCGGCTCTACTACCGCTGGTACGCTAAATTCGCTCCCGAATTCGACGAGGGCAACCACATGCACTGGACCATGATCGGCGGCAGCCGCACCGATGACAAATACTCCGGGTTCGGCAAAGCCGGGATCATGCCGAATGGCACCGACTTTTTCACTACAATGCTCGATCCCTGGCGCAACTGGAAGAAATACCCGCCGCCGGGTGCGCTATGTTTCGCCAGTTCCTGGCCGGAAATGAAGCCGGGGCGCGACAGTGTGCATTACTCGAACCACCTTCTACCGGAGGTGCCTTTCGTGCCTGAACGCGGCCGGTGGTATTGCTACGAGGTGATGGTCGGGCTGAACGACCCGGGCCAGAAGAACGGCGAGCAGGCTTTCTGGATCGACGGGAAAAAGCTGCTGCACGTGAAAAACCTCCGCTGGCGGGATTCGGACGTATTGAGGCTCAATTTTTTCTGGTTCGCAGTCTATATTCACCAGGCGCAGCAAGACAACACCTGCTGGTACGACGACCTGGTGATCAGCACCGTATATCTCGGGCCAAAGGCTGAAGCGGAAAACAGCGGTGGGAATTAACAGGGAGAATAATCATGATACGGCTGATGATGGCAATTTTGGCCTGGCTGGCCCTGGCCTGCCTGCTGGCCGGCTGCACCCGGGTTGACAGCGATTCAAATGCGAGCTCCGCGGGAAGAATTAAACTTGGGACCTTTGCCGGGGTTCGCGAACACGGCAGGACCGATCTTTTTGTCTATTCACCCTGGGACCGGCAACGCTACGCTCAGTTAACTCTGCCCGAACACTGCTGGGGAAAATACCTGCCCAACACCAGCCACGCCGCCGACCCAGCGGTGGCTTCCCCCTGGCAGTTCGCCGCCGATTCCAGCGCAGCCTGGTATGAAAGCAGCCCCCGCGAAGGAGTGGTCTTCCGGACCCGGGCCAGGGCGGATTCAATGGCGCTCAGGCTGACCATCGAAATCGAAAACGCCACCGATGAGCCGGTCGTAGACATCCGCACCCTGGTCTGCTTCAAGCCGGACAACACCATCAACACTCCCAGCCGCCCGGACGGGATGACCGCCTTCCGAGATACCAGCCACTCCCGGACCTTCTTCCCCGTTGACGGCAGGGCCGTGCAGTTGCACGAAGAAACCCACTTCAGCGGGAAATTCCCGGCCCGGGACTGGACCGACGTCAGGAGCAATATAGTCTGGGGGATAAACGTCAGGGGACGGCCTGACATCCGCACCATCGAAGACGTGGGCTGGTGGTTCATTGGGGACCACCCCGGCAGGATGGTGGACGAAGTGGCAGACCCGGCGCTGGTTGCCATCCGCTCCAGTGATGACAGTACCCGCTGGCTGGGGCTGATCTGGGACCCCACCCAGGTGCTCTTTTGCAACCCGCGCAACCCCTGTTTCCATTCGGACCCGGCAATCGGTGACTGTCCGCCTCATGGCAGCACTTCCGCCCGGGGGATAATCTTCTATCACGAAGGCACTTTCGACGGCCTGCTGCAGCTGGCACTGGCCTGGAAGGCCGAACCAAAATAAAAAGCCGTCTCCAACAGTTTCAATTTTAATATGGGGAATGTCGGTAAAACTTGCATTATTCCCGCTGCCACCCCGTCCGGAGTGAAAAATGATAAAGAACATGATCGGATTTTTTCTGCCTGCCTGTTTGGCACTAACCGCCTATTGTTCCATCAACAAACCAGAATCCGGTAAACCCGTAGCATCATTTATTCAGGCTGCGAAAGTGGACAGCCTGGTCGCT
Organism: Candidatus Glassbacteria bacterium; assembly: GCA_019456185.1. Classification (NCBI taxonomy): domain Bacteria; phylum Candidatus Glassiibacteriota; species Candidatus Glassiibacteriota bacterium. The sequence continues at coordinate 201,111 of VRUH01000001.1, forward strand.
GAAGTGCTCGAACCGGGTGGTCCGGGCTGCGTGGTGGCCGTCTTCAAGGACCAGCAGATTGCATTTGAGCGCGGCTACGGTCTGGCGAATCTGGACTACGGCCTTCCGGTAACTCCCGCCACCGTTTTCGACATCGCGTCGATCTCGAAGCAATTCACCGCAGCCTGCATCCTGATTCTCGCCGAAAGAAACCAGCTTGCGCTGGATGACGATATCCGAAAATTCATCCCCGAGTTCCCCGATTATGGCCCAAAAATCGAAATCAGACGCCTGCTCAACCATACCAGCGGTGTCAGAGACTGGGTCTGGCTGCTGACCCTGGAGGGCGTCCCATTCGAAAACGCCATCACCAGGCAGGAGCTGTTCGAACTGATTTACCGGCAGAAAAACCTGGCTTTCGCGCCGGGATCGGATTTCGTCTACAGCAACTCCGCTTACAACCTGCTGTCACTGATTATCGAGCGCGTTTCCGGCATGCCGCTTTCACGGTTCGTTTCCAGGGAAATATTCGAGCCCCTGGGGATGAAAAACTCATGCGTGTTCGATGACCGCCGGATGGTGGTCAAAAACCGCGCACTGGGCTATATCCCGGATGAGGGCGACGGCTGGCTGATGGAGCACTATTTCAACCCGGTGTTTACCGGTTCCAGCAACATTCACAGCACGCTGGGGGATCTGCTTCTATGGGACCGGAATTTCTACACAGGGGATGTCGGCCCGCCCGGGATGGCCGCCAGCATGGAAGACGCGGGCGAACTTAACAACGGAGAGGCGATCAAGTATGGGCTGGGGCTGTGGGTCGGCGAGTACCGGGAGCTGAGAACGGCGGGGCACGACGGGGACTGGGCCGGCTCGTTCGCCTACATGCTGCGCTTCCCGGATCAGCGCTTGACTGTTCTCTGCCTGTCCAACACCCATACTTTCAGCCCCAGGAGAATGTGCTATAAAATCGCGGACCTCTGCCTGGCTCAATGGCACGCCATGGAGCTCCCCGAACGGGACCGCGCCCCGGCCCCCAGAGTCCCTGTTGGGGCCGATCCGTCACTCTACGACGTTTATAGCGGTGAGTACGTGACGGAATCTGGAAGGAAATTGTCGCTCCGGCTGGAAAATGAGATGCTGACCGGGCGGTTCCCCGGCAGCCGGAAATTCAAGCTGCTGCCGCTCTCGGCGACCGAGTTCTTTCCGGAGGGAGACAACGCCACGCTGTCGGTTTTCCGTGACGGGGCGGGGGTGGTCGAGCGGATCGAGTGGAGGAGCGGCGAGAAAACTACCACCTATTACGACTCGCCGTACAAGTTTTCGAAATACGATATTTCCGGCAAGGGAGCAGAATACGCCGGAGAATACTACAGCGAGGACCTGAGAGCGACTTACAGGATAGAATCCGCGGACCAGGGCCTGGTGCTTAAATCGCCGATAAAGAGCCGTTACATGATGGAACTGACTGGTATCACCGGCAACGACCCTCTGGTAGCGTTGGCCGAGGACAGTTTCCGGTTCGCCTTCTTTGAGATAAAATTCAGACGCGACAAGCGGGGCCGGGTATCCGGATATACGTTGATCCATCCCTGGGCGAGCCTGAGAATCGAATTCGCAAAACTAGAGTTCCGCCAGCCGGGGTACAGAAGCGGAATCAATCGATAAACGACTGGTAAGCCAGCGTCCTGAATTGCCGGTCCAGCGGATAGTGGCCGTTGGGCATGAACTGTGTCGACAGCAGGCCGATCCATCGACCTTAAAAACCTTTGGTCATACTGTGTCAGCTTATGTCAGCAACTCCTGAGTTACTGCCCTGACGATAATCCGGTCAGAGCTTTTCTTATACTTGAAAGGAGAAAATCTACAAACCTGTTTACCTGAGGGATTATCTCTGCAATAACTGAATCAGGCGATGGTCCTCGGGAAATTTCTTCAATCCCTCGCGCAGGACATCGATTAGCCGGGACCCATTTCCCTGGTCTCTGTAGATCAGGGCCAGGTTCAGGAAATGATCGGGTTTACTTTGATCCAGCAGGAGGGCCAGCTTGAATTGCTCCTCAGCCTCGGCCAAGCGGTTGGTTCTGCGGTAAAGGTTACCAATATTCGTCCGCACCGACGGATCCTCGGGATTCGCCCTTAGGGCCAGCAACAGCCTTTTTTCGGACTGCTGATAATTGCCGCGGAGCAGGTAGATCAGCCCAGAGTAATTATTGGCTTGCGGATCGCCTGGCATGATTGCCAGAGACCTCTCGAAATAGGTAAAAGCCTCGTCCGGCTCCTTGTTCATCAGCAGAAGCAGGCCAATATTATTGAGGACCGAAGTCGAATTTGAATTCACCTTCAGGGCCCTGTCGAAGCAATCCATCGCTCGGTCGAACAGTCCCTGATTGGCCAACAGGATACCGTAATTGCACAGGAGGGAAATGTCATCCGGGTATAGCCCCAGTGCACGACGGTATAAATTTTCGGCCCGCTCCGGTTGCTCGGTTTGTCCGTATAGCCGGGCGAGGAAAGTCAGGCTATTGCGATGGCCGGACAAAAGTTTCAGTGCACCTGCATAATAGCCGGCCGCGGATTCGAAATCTCCGCCTTTTTCTTGCACCACGCCCATCAGATATCGCGCCTCGCCGTTTCTTTCCAGGAGCGCCGGGTTGGCGCCCAGCATCCGCCGTACCTCGGGATATTTCCCCGCCCAGACCAGTACTTTGGCCAGGTTAAGAGGACCTAGTTCTAAATAGTCGGCGCTCAGCTCAACCATTCTCTTGTCGTAAAGCGCATCTCTGTCCAGTTTGTCCAGCCCAGCTGGATTTACCTCCGGAATCATCTCCGCCAGCCGGCGGGCAATCTCGACGGCAATCGTCAGATTGGTACGGGGGCTCGGATGAATGTGGTCCAGTAATAATTCATTGCCGATCAGTACGCCAGGCTCCAAAACCCGCAGAAGCTCCGGCAGATCGAGCAGGCGGGCTTTCCCACCCGCGGTCTCTTCTTCCAGTATGTGCCTTATCCGATCCGGAGCCCGCAGGGGGCAAACGTCCAGTTCCCTGGCGAGCAGAAGATGTTTTTCCGCGGCAGCGGTGTCGCCTGTAACGAGCAATACCCTCCCCAGGCGAAAATGAGCTTCTGCATAGAGGCTGTCGATCTCGACGGCTCCGGTGAGCGTTTTGATAGCTCGAGCGAATTCACCTCGATCCGCATGAGCGGTTCCGGTCGCCAGCAGCTTATTGAAACTGAGTCTCTTGGTACTGGGCAGAGCGGGATTGTTGGAGCTTTTGAACGGAGAAAAATCCCTGGTATTGTCCACTGGGAGGCAGAAAAGCAGGGGCACGCCGGATCTCGCGCAGAGCCCGATCATCCGCTGGACGTTGAACCTGAAATGAGAATAAACGTCCTGAGTAAAGACCGTATCCGGCTGATAGAGGTCTAGTCCAGCACTCTGGTCCAGAAGGGTTTCCACTTCCGCTGCCAGCAACCCTGCTCCGGCGCGTAATTCGGCGGTTTTATTATCTGCTTTTTTCAGCGAATTCTTTATCTTGGCGGCTAAACGGTAGAAATTTGTCCGGCGGGCGAGGCCAGTCAGGCTGAAAATGAAGGGCGAAGTGTTGAGTAATTTCGGATAGGTCCGTTGCTCCAGGAATTCATTGTGGCCGGTGTAGATGACAACCAGGTCGGGATCGAAGGCCAGTATCTCCTCGAGTACGATTTTAACGCGGTAACTGGCATAGCTGATTGCACCGGCGTTAATCACTTCATATTGTCGTTGATCGCAGGTTTGGTCGAGGACCTTTTCCAGCCAGGCGGAGAAGGATGTTTCGTGGCGGTACGGTCTGCCGTAGGTGGTGGAGCCGCCAAGGGTAATAATGCGAAAAGTACCAGGAAGTTTACAGCGGGAAAAATCCTGCCGATTGAACCAGCGCTGTTTCTCGTAAGCTGTTCTCAGCCGTTCCGTTCCGTTTTCGGCCCGGTATCCTTCGAATACCGGCACCGACCGGCTGAAACCGACGAATGGATCGGATTCCGCCTCGCTGATGTCGAGCCCCGGGATCATTCCGAGTAAAAAGTCCAGCAGGAGAGTCAGGATAATCCCGAACACTATCAGAGCGAACTTCAAGCCGGTCTTTTTGAAGATGTTTTTCACGTTCAGCCTCAATTTAAAGCGTCTCATTTATCGTCAATATTAAAACCGGGCTCTGCCTGGTCAAAAGAATAATTGCGTAACCTTGTTTTTGGACTATTCGTTTTTAGAGAAGCAGGCCGCCAGCAAATGATAATATTTTAACCGCTCAATCCCTATCCCGCTGTTAATGTTTGATCAATCTCAGCGTATTTTTTTACTGGTAAATCAGCGGATAGTTGATAATATGTTGTATTATGTAATTTCAAGCTGTTTTTATCTCTGTAGCATACCCCAAGTCCTGAGTAATATTTTCTTACAGCATTAGCTGAAACGATTTTAAATTCGTCTTTTAATGAGGCCCAGGGGCGAGGTAGTCGAGTTAACACGTTCCTTTCTTTCAACAAGAGCTCCGAATGCCGCAACAAATAAACCATATCAGTTTTCGTGGCGGTCCCTATGGGAGTGTAGTTCCTATCGCAATTTTTATCCTCGCTACTATTTTTCTCATTCTAAATGGTAGTGCGGATGTCAAAAGTATGATCGTGACGGCCATGCTCAGTATCTCTCTGGGAATGCTATTCGCTTCGAGCCCGGTGGACTATAGTGAAGCTATCTTTTCTCTGATAGCAAACCGGGTTACCGGTGTAGCTGTTACCTGCTGGCTCTGGGTAGGAGCATTCTCGGGAATCCTCGCAGATTCGGGGTTGACCGAAGCAATAGTCTGGCTGGGATGGAAACTGAGTCTCGGCGGGATAGTATTCGTTCTGTGCACTTTTATCATCTCAGCGATCTTTACCGTTTCGGTTGGCAGCGCTTTAGGTACTGTAGTCGGGTTTACTACCGTAATCTATCCGGCTGGTATCCTCCTCGGTGCGCCGCCGGGACCCCTGATGGGGGCTATAATCAGCGGCGCGGCATTCGGCGACAACCTGGCGCCGATATCCGATACGACAATAATATCAGCAGCCACTCAGGAAACCGACATCGGAGGAGTAGTTCGTTCGAGGCTCAAGTACTCCCTGAGTGCCGCTTTTATTGCCAGTGTGCTGTTTTTCATTCATGGAGATAGCGCTTTTACAAGCAACACGCTGGAAGCCAATAAACTGCTGGCTGAGATGGCAGATCCCTCCGGCTTGCCAATGTTAATCCCGGGACTGATAGTACTAGTCAGCATGATATTCGGTTGTCATTTTTTCCTGGCAATAAATCTGGGTATTTTCTCGACACTGGTTATAGGAAGCTTTACCGGCGTTTTTCCTCTGGAACGGGTGATTCAATTCTCTGGAGAAGGATCATTCGGCGGGAGTATGGTAGATGGAATAATGGCAATACTTCCAATCGTCATTCTTGCCATGCTGCTGATCACGGTAAACGGACTGATGGAACGCGGCGGTTTTTTCAACAGGCTGCTGGCTCTGCTCGAAAGCAATGCAGTCAAATCCGTCCGCGGAGCCGAAACCGCAATTGTGACACTTGTTTCGATCGCAAACCTATGCGTTCCGGGCAACACAACCGCAATGATAACTGTCGGGCCACTCGTCAATAAGTTAAGAAAGAGACATGGAATCCATCCTTACAGAAGTGCGAACCTCATCGACACAATCTCCTGTTCATTCCCCTTCATGCTTCCCTATTCGGCAATCATCATTCTGACAATCGCTTTACAGAAAGAATTACTCGAGAGGTACGACTTTATCGTTGTCCTGTCGTGGTCGGATATCTGGCCCCATGTTTATTACGGAATCGTGCTCTTTCCTTTGATGATTTTGGCGGTAATTACCGGTTTCGGCCGAAAAAAAGGCTGAAACTAGTAATAACATCCAGGGAAACCATTGAGATGCGTTATATTTTCCCCGTCTTCAGCAGGTCCTGTTGCGAGTAATCAGATACTCCATAATTTAACCAAGCTTTAACTCCCTTATTTCAAGCTATCCAGGGCCGTTGCCTCTCGACTCCATTTGCGAGCATTTCCTGCACCATAGCCACATCATCCCTGACCTGCCAATCGAACATCCCCACCGCCAGAAAATCGGCCCCTCTTTCGAAAGCATGGACGAAGCTTTCTTTCGGTTTGTCCCTGCCGGCACCAAGAACCTTGAAACCGATCCAGGTTTTTTTCACCGTCTTCATGAAAGATTCGATATCATCAGGCTCGCTGGATAAATAGCCCACTTTGTTCACCGTATACATGTAATAATCCGGATTCAGCCCGGCTTCCTCACAGGCCTTGATAGTCTCCAGGCGATGGCCTCCAATCCCGGCGAATATCCCGGTTTTCTTCATGCCTTCGACTATCTCGCCGACCTCGTCTACTTTCCCCCCCCTGATTTTACTGTCACACTTCCCGCCGTGATAGTAGATTGCGTAGGCGCCGTTATCCCGGGCCATCTTGGCGTTTTCAACCGGATCTCCCTGTTCCGGGGCGCTTTGGGCTATCCAATGCAGCTTACCACCTTTTTCCTTCCGATAAATGCTGTAATTTTTGATGATATGCGGGTCGCATCTCATCAGAGTAGTGTTGATCCCGTTCTCCTCGGCCAGAGCCCAGGTCTCCATTATTTTCTCGTGAGTAAAATAACGGGTCATAAGTGCCGACTGGTAGAGCAGGCCGCCAGAATGTGCCGAGCCACTGATCAAATTTCCTCCGATAATTAGTCTCGATACTTCGAGCTCGCCGAATTTACCTTTTTGCAGTCCCTTAACCGGCTCCTTCTTCTTCCCGTACTCGTCCCTGTTGACAAGCTGCCCCAGCAGAGCCTGGTGCTCGTAACCGAGACCGGCCAGCAGTCCGCTGGACACTGCCAGAGATTTGCCCATAAAGCAGCGGCGATTGAGATTCTTACCCATTTCTCATCTCTCCATCAAATAGTGATCCTGTTATTGAATGAGCCTTCCAGAAGGCTGCACTTTTTCTCTTCATTCCTGACCGCAAGTTGCTGGGATACCATCCTCGGACTTGAACAATAAAAACTACCCAGGCGCCAAAGCCCTACACTAAACATTGTCGTCTACCACATAAGGATATCGATACTCTCGGCTCAGATGGACGTCGGCTTCATGGTCGCCGACAAATTCTTCGGTGGCGGAATCGAAGGTCAGCGTCCGTCCGGTGCGATAGGCGATATTGGAGAGGTGGCACATGGAAGTGGAGAGGTGTCCCTCGAGAATATCGGCATGCAAATGGTCCCGCCGGCGAGAGCGGACGCAATCGATAAAGTTCTGGAAATGCGGATCGCCCCCAGTGCCCTGCAAGTTCAATCTGTCTGCCTGAGCCCTGGCTTCATCCCCGCTCATACCCTCGCCCGGCTCGTTTTCCCGGCCGTAGTAGGCCTGCCAGCTGCCGCTCCCCAGCTTGAGCCAGCCCTCGGTGCCGTAGAAAAACTCGCCCTGAAGCATATTTTCCTCTGAATTGGAATAGAGGCCCCGGACCTCTATTTGAATAATCCTGCCGTCCGGGTATTCCATAACCGAGATATGAGTATTGGGCGTCTCCTGGTCGCAGTCCTGCCACATGAAGCAGCCGCCCGTGCTCTGGATTTTTCGGGGATGCTCGTACTGCTGCATTCCCCAGCGGGCGCGGTCCAGATTGTGGACACCGGTGTTCCCCGTCTCTCCGTTGCCGGTATCCCAGAACCAGTGCCAGTTGTAGTGGAAGCGCTTTTCGTTGAAAGGACGCCATTGGGCCGGTCCGAGCCAGAGGTCGTAATGAACACCCTGCGGTACCGGGGAGTTTTCCGTTCGCCCGAAGCTGTCCCTGGGCTTGATAAGGCAGCATCTGGCCATGTAGATATCCCCGAGCTTGCCTGAGTGCAGAAACTCCATCGCGGTCCTGCAAACCACCGAGCTACGGCTCTGGGTGCCGACCTGCACTATCCGGTCGTACTTTCGGGCCGCTTCGATCATCTTGCGGCCTTCCCGGATATTATGTGAAGCCGGCTTCTCGACGAAGACGTCCTTACCGGCCTGACAGGCCCAGATAGTGGCCAGGGCATGCCAATGGTTGGTGCTGGCGATCGAGACCGCATCGATGTTTTTGTCTTCCAGCACCCTGCGGATATCCGTCTCGGTTCTGGCTTTCCCGCCTGATACCTTGTGCAGGTATTCCACGGCACCCGGCAACAGTCGCTCGTCCACATCGCATATCACGGAGACATCGACGTTGGGAATTCCGGCAAAACCTCTCAGATGAGCTTTCCCGCGGCTGCGGATGCCCATTACCGCCACGTTGATCCTGTCGTTCGGACTGTTGCCGGCGAAACCTGTGGTGATAAAAGGTCCGGCAGCGGCCAGGACGGCAGCCCGTCTGCCTGCTTTCGAGATAAATCTTCGACGACCCATTTTTGCCATAGTCTTTTTACCTCGAAATCTTTAAATTCAAATTAAGGCCGATCAACTCCAGAAAGTAAAATGGAACAGCCGGAAGTCTATGCAGGTCTGGGCTTGCCGGGTATGGGGACCGGTCTTTTGGGTGCCGGACCCAGCTGCATGCTTTTCGGGCACAGATCGAGATCAGAATTGACCATTTCCTCCCAGGTCAACAGCTTACCTGTATAGGCGGCCTCGCGGCCCATGATTGCGGTCAGCGTACTTTCAGCGCCGAAATCCAGCGCATCGTTCCTGGCATGGTTATTCCTGATGCTTTCGATCAGCTCCGTATGCTCGTAGACCGATGAGTTTGTCCTTTCTCCCGTGTAACGCCAGGGATTGGCGCCCACTATACCGGACCGGCCGGCCAATGTTCCGGTGGTTCCCACCAGTTCGGTAGCCACCTTGTTCTCGCAATTGTCCCACTGGCGCAGCATGCAGCTCACGTGCACTCCGCCCGGATATTCGTAGTCGATCGACATGTGGTCCCAGATATTGCCGTACTTCGGGTCGGTGCGAACCTGCCTGCCTCCGCTGCCGACAGCACTGACCGGGTGAGAACCCATCAGCCAGTTCATCCTGTCGATCTGGTGGATCACCATTTCGACTATCTGGTCACCCGACAGCCAGCAGAAGTAGTACCAGTTACGGCATTGGTATTCCATTTCCGTCCAGGAGGGGTCCGATCCGCGGTGCCAGAGGCCGCCACCGAGACGATAAATTCGTCCGGCGCGGATTTCGCCAATCCCGCCATCGTGGATCCTCTTCACCAGCTCCATCCCGCCTATGCTGTGCCTGTTGTTGAGCCCTACGACTACTGACAGCCCTTTGCTCTTGGCCGTCTCGGCGGACTTGGTAATTTTTCTCACCCCTGCCGGATCGGTGGCAAGCGGCTTCTCGGCAAAAATGTGCTTACCGGCCCTGACTGCGGCATCGAAATGGAGAGGCCTGAATCCCGGGGGTGTGGCTAGAATTACATAATCCACATCAGACTCCATCACTTTTTTATAGCAGTCCATCCCTGTGAACTTGCTATCTTTAGAAACCTTGATGTTTGCCTGAAGTTCTCCCTGAAGGTCCCGGTCACCCTTCAGGGCGTCAAGACTCCTTTCGATCTGTTCAGGGACAAGGTCGGCCATGGCGGTGAGGTGGATATTGGGAGCTGCCGTGATAGCGTTGGCCGCGGCGCCCGTACCTCTTCCGCCGCAACCGATAAGGCCGACTTTGGTCGTTTCTTCCTGCTGCGCGTGTGCGCTCCGGATAAAAGGAAATCCGGCAATAGCTGTTGCGGCGCCGCCGGCTATAAATTTACGACGGGTAATCTCTCGTTTGCCGCTCATGATAGATTCCTTTGCAGACTATAGGATTCTCCATTTCGCCTTAAATGCTCCGGCGAAAACAGAATTATTTCGGAAACAACTCCCAGATCTCTTCACGGCTGGGCTGGCGGCCATACTCGCAGAGCTCGAACACCTCTACATGCTCGATTTTATCAGCCCGGGCTTTGCCGTAGCGCTCCTCGACTATATCAGCGTACTTTTCCTTCCAACTTCTGGTTCTCCCTGTGCGGCTTTTTTTCAGCCATTTGAGGCGCTCGGCTGGATTTTTCGGCACCTGATCCAGCCTGCCCCCGACCCAGGGCAGCCACTCGTACATCTGGCTTGGCATGGCATCGAACGCCCGGATTTTCTTGTCGATCACAGGCGTGATATCCACCGCAACATCAGGAGTGAAGGGATAAGGCTTCTGGAAGCGGTCGGCGAAGTACATGAAAAGCGGGTTATGCTCGAGCCGTGGAGTATCCGGGCAGATATTGGGCACCACCACCATGTAGGCCGCATCCTGGACGATCTGTCCGGTATAACGATGGTCGGGATGATAGTCGTTGGGACGGTTCGTGATTACGATATCGGCTTTCCATTCACGGATGGCGCGGATAACGGCTTTGCGCGCCTCGAGGTTCGGTTCGAGCTCGCCGTCGTGGAAATCGAGAGTGCGCCAGCTTACGCCGAGTATATCGGCAGCCGCCCTGCACTCGGCTGCGCGGCGCCTGGCAAGCGCACCTCCGCCTTCGGTCTGGTGCCCAGCATCACCATTAGTTACCGATACCATCATCACTTTTGCACCGGCCGCAGACCAGAGAGCGGCTGTTCCGCCGCCCTTGCCCTCGGTGTCATCGGGGTGGGCGCCGATCATGATTACCCGCAGTGGTTTTTCAGATTCAGCTGCCTCCAGGGCATTCGCCTGCTGGCCGCAGATCGAAACAAAGGCGACCAGGATAAAACACGCAATCCACGAGTAACCGTGTGACGGAAAAATTCTCTTCATTGTTAAGCTCCCTGCCTGGATGAGGGCCGCATAGCGAACTTGCTTGCGATTGGAAGGTGCAGTGAAAATCACGATATACCGGCAGGCGAATCTATCGCCGAAAAGTAAGGGATCTTAATAATTCAAGCAGGTCGAAAATGTCGACCCTGCCGTCATAATTCATATCCGCGGCCCAGTTTTGATCATCTGAGAGCGCTTTCAGCATTTTGAGCAGATCGAAAATTCTAATCTGTCCGTCCCGGTCGAGATCACCTTTAACAGGCAGGCTGCCGCGGTGCTCGATCAGCCCCTGGGCCAGGACGTTGCAATATTCCTCGATAGCAGTGTAACCGGAGGCCATGATGGTACTGTGGTCGTTACCGTTGGAGGCGTCCAGCCCGTTTGCCCTTTCCCAGGCGTCCGGCAGGCCGTCATTATCGGTATCAAGTGGAGGTGCCTGGGGTGTAAGTCCGGTCATCAGGTCGCCGGATTCGTGACGGCCCCAGGAGCCTGTGCCCGTCTTTACCTCTTCGATAGTACGGCGGCTTACCGTATCTCTCGGGAAGCATCCCGCCAGGTCAAGCACCAGCTTATAGGTTTCCTGGGGGGTATGGGTAGTGATAGGGGGAACCAGGTACTCCTGTTCCGCTTTCACTCCTTTGTCCGCATAGTAGCGCAGGCCGTAGAGACTGTCCGCCTCTGCCCAGGGGTCCTGGATCATCCCGGTAAAGGTATTATTTCTACCCTCGAAGTAGTTGTCTCGCAGATAGTAGGAGACATCCGATACAAATAAGAATGGGAAGACATTCGGCTCACTTGGACCGGTTTTGTAATAATTGCCGATAATGTTGAAACCGAGGTTGTTAGGCACGTGGCCTTCGTGGGAGAGCCCGCCCCGGTAGTCATAGACCACGATGTTGCGGATATCTGAGGGCCCATGGGCGATAGCCGGGCAGCGGCGCCTGTGGTGAGCGAACAGGGTGTGGTGCAGCGAAATCCTTCCTCCGCCGGGGCCGTTGATCATCCCGAAGTTGTGCGGCACGCCTTTGGAATGTCCCTCTTTATCCGATTCCTCGATCGCGCACCACTGGATGGTGACATCGTGGGAATAATAGATGTCAATGGTTTCATCGTTGGCCCAACTGCAGGAGACATGGTCGATAATACAGTTTTCCACCTTACCGAACTGGATTGCGTCACCACTGGAGCCAGTGGTTGGGTCCGGCCTTACTCGCAGGAAGCGAACTACAATGTCGCTGAACCGCCGCTCTCCGTAGCGGGTAACCAGCCGGCCCTGGATAGTGATTCCAGCACCGGGCGCGGTCTGCCCCATTATCGATATCTGTCCATTCTCGATAACCACGTCACCGGGGATAACTCCGCTGGTATCGAATACCACTATCCTCGGGCCCTCGGCACTGCAGGCGGCCTGAAGGCTGCCAGGGCCGCTGGTGTTCAGATTTGTAACCTTGATAACACGCCCGCCCCGGCCTCCAGGCGTGGTTGAACCGAATCCTTCAGCTCCCGGAAATGATGGGAGAGTTTCCGCTTGCTCGTCATTAGCAATCAGATGATCGGGAAAGGTTTGAAGAAGAAGCAACGACAACAGGAAGAAATAACAGAGAATCTTTTTCACAGCTTAATCCTTTTCTCGGTTTTCCACCATCCGGAATAGAGATCTCTTCGGTACAACTCCGGCTGCATTCCAACTACTTTAACCGTTCCACATATTTAATAAAGTTCCCGGCTCCCTGAGTGGAGCCGGGAACTTAAGGAGATAATTTCATCTCCGATATTCAGCAGCTAAAATCCGAAGCTAAGAGTGAAAAAATTATCCGCTGACAGTCTGCCCTTGTTCTTGTACGCATAGCTGAAACGGACGTGCATGTTGTCGATCTGGCGCTGGATGCCGCCGCCGAAACTGAATCCTCTCCAGGTGGGATCTTCGCCCAGATAATTGATTCCGGACTGATCGACAGCTTCGGTGTACTCGTCGGTCTGAACCTGCCAACCCAGACGGAGGGCGCCGGAAAGGAATGGCGTGAAATTAAAGGTCACTTCCGAGCCGGCTCCGTAGGAGATCGGGATATAGCTCGGACGCCAGAACTCACCGGCCACCAGCCAGTTGGCCCGTTCACCAGTGTACAGGTTGTAGGCCAGTGCTATTTTCAGCACTGTCGGCAGGCGGTAGGTGTGGGTCTGCCTGTATGCCAGCCTGACGTTGCGCTTGGAGAACTGGGTAGCATCCTGGGACCAATCGCTGTAACCGGTCGGCACATCGCCGCTCTTGTTTTCGGGGCCGATCTCTTCAAGCAGGTTCGCGCCCCTCATCGTGATATTGGTACCCAGGTTCTGGATGTTGAACGAGAACTTGATCTCGCGGTCGGCCACCTCGGTATGGTAAACTACCCCGGCATCAATACCGAACGCGCTGCCGCCCATGTTGTTCAACATGTCCTGGTGGATATACTTGACGTTCAACCCGCCGATAAAGCGGTCGGAAAAGTTGTACGCCATCGATCCGCCCATCTGGAAATCGTAGGCGTTATAGAAGTTCCCGGTGCCCCCGGGCGAGGTGACGGTGGTGATTTCGATATCGGGCACATTCAGGTACCCGAAAAAGCCGCCGATCACCAGCGACCCGTCGCCCACGGGCGAGGCGAACGCACCATAGCTGTAGGTGAGATCGAGAGTGTAATCAACAACGGTCAACATCAACTCGCGGTTCTGCAGGAAACCCAGACCGGCGGGGTTCCACCAGATCGCGGAGATGTCGTCGCAGACCGCCGAGTAAGCGCTGCCCATTGCGATCCCGCGGGCCCCGACCGGGATGGTAAGGAATTCCGCGGCTCTGACACCCACAAAAGAGGCGTCGTCGGGACGGCCTGCTTCAATGTACTTGTCCAGACCGGTATAGTCCTGGCGGGCGGTACCCTGCGCCAGCAGGGGCAGGAACGAGAACGCCAGGCAGAATATTGATGCGGCCAAGACAATTCGAGCTTTTATTCCTGACATGTATACCTCCGATTAATCATTTGGGGAAACAACGTAATAGATACAAATCACGGGTTCAGTTGATGACATAGAACTTGCCCGTATGTGTTTCCCCGCGCTGATCGGTAACGTGGTAGAAATAGAGCCCGCTCGCCACTGTCTGGCCGAAGCGGTTTCTGAGGTTCCAGGGTTCTGTACCGCCATGGTTGTCGTATCCCTGGAACACCCTGGGCTCGTTGTCGGTCAACCTGTCCCAGTCCGTGTAATCGCCCCATCCCTGGCGGCTGGAACCTATATGGTTAAGCACGTTGACCAGGTTGCCGCCCAGCGAGTAAATCCGGATGGTGCAGCGGCTGGGCAGATTTGTAAACTCGATTCTGCGGTTGTTCGGTGAAAGATCCAGGTATGAACTGGCCACATAGGGATTCGGTACGACCCTGATTTCCGAAAGATCGGCATCATCCGGATTGATGGTCGTTGGTTGAATCCTGAATTCCCATCTGTCGCCTGGGAACGGCGGTCCGGGTTCCTGGTAAAAGATCGTCTGGTCACCGTTCCATGAGCCGAACAGAAAGTCGGCAGTAAACACCGTACCGGATGAGGGCATTCCGCCGATCACGCCGTCGGTGCCTCGAACCACCATCAGAACGCCGTTGAGCCAAATCCCGAACTCGTCGGTGTTGTCCGCTGGCATGGTATCGACCATTTTAGCGGTACGCTCGCTAACCGGCGTGTCTGACTGCATTTCATCGTACAGTGTACCGCGACCTGAAAATGCGCTGCCATAAGCATCCTGGGTGACGAATCCCCAGCCGTAAGCCTCGTCCGGGTATTCCACGAAAGGCAGTGTGTATCCGCGGGTCTGATCTACCACCGTAACGGTTCCGCTGCCCCACGTGACCGTGAATCGGCCGTCTCTGTACTGGCCCGGGATCGAGGGCGGATAGCCGCCCGCACGGTTGTTATCGCCTCCGCTGCTTGCCAGGACCAGATTGCCTCCCGTGTATCCGCCGGCGTTGAGACTTCGTTGAACCTTACTTCTGAAATCGCCGTTCGACATGTAGTCGAAGCTGGCCGACAGGGCGTAAGCAATGCCTTCGCTGTCCACCGGCCCGCTGAGGACCGTCGTATAATTGAAGGAACCGTTGCGGGAGCGGACTGTGGCCACAGGCGACTCCTGAACCATGGTCGAGCCTTCAGACATCTGGAAAGTGACCGGGGTGTAATTATTGTTATTCCCATATGCTCTGAAGGTGCTGGCCACATCAATGTAGAGTGTTTTGTCCGAAGTGATCCTTTCCGGATTCGGCACCTCTAGCACGAACGAGGCAACTGGCAAAATGTAAACCGGTGGCTCAGCGAGTGTCCCGTCACCGTTACCCTGAAGCTGATACTCGGTAACGAACAGCGGATCGGATCCAGCGAACGGATGGAAGATCGGTTCACCATCAACTTTTGCTTCACTGTAATCGGAGGCGTTGCTCCTGGGAACTACGCTGTAGATTGCTTCGCCAGGGCGGTTCCAGAGTTTTGCGCTCTCTTCCAAAGGCAGACTGAACGGATCGCCTGAGGCTATATCATAGTTCAAATCATAGGGCACTACCGCGTACCAGACTTTCATTCCGTTACGCATCCGATACTGCGGGTAATCGTCATCGAGCACGTCGTTATAATGGAACCGAATATTCCCCTGAGTCCGGTTGAAGTCACCCAGAAGTTCCGAGTGCGTATCATTGGGACCCACAAAGCTGCGGTACACCCGGTATCCCTCGAAATCAAACTCCCGATAGCGTCCATTCGGATCCAGATTGTTATCATTCAGGAAATAATAATAACTATCGGGGGTATTGAGGTTGACATCGCTCCAGGTGATCGAGACCTGCCGGTCGCCCGGGACTATTGTCAAAGTAGGCGCCGCGGGTGTCTCGGGCAGAATATATCCGCCTAAGGCCACAGTACGCGCAACCTTCACAGAGTTCTCTATAGGAGCGAGCCCTTCCTGGATAATCGGTGAGTCGATATTTCCCACATCCAGCGGAGGAACCACAAAAGGTGTGATTGCGGGGTAGACGAACATTATCACGTAGTCCATCGCGAAAGAATCACGCGGCTTGACGTCGTGCAGTTCACCATAGCCGCAGTCTTGAATCCATGCGCTTCCTCCGCCCCAGATCCATTGATTGTATCGCTCGTCACCGGGGTTCAGCTTGCCGGGCCAGACATTCTGGTGGGTGCCGGTGAAGGGGTTGATCACGCCGGGCAGGAAATCCTCCGTACCCATGATATTTCGGTAGACCTGCCCGGGTGTCTTGCCGCTCAGTCCGAGCTGCAGTGAACCGGTCACGCCGAAACTGCCGCCAGCGGAGTTGAAGTTTTTCAGCTCCATTGTCTCCCCGTTATATTCGGGAAGCTTAAGCGGCGCCTTGGCAAATAACGCGTACTCCGGCGGGTTCCAGTTCGGCTGCTGGGGATTCTGGTTGAAAGTGACGTCTATGTCCTTTTCGTAATGGTAGGCCCACAGGTTGCTCCAGGGGGAATAGCTGCCGCCCCACTGAAAATAGCGGCTCTGGTAATAGAGGCAGACGCTGGACCAGTCCCATCCAGCTGGATGGGCCGCGCCGAATTCCTGGTAAGTCCCGCTGGGGCTGTACTTGAGGAATTCGGTGACGTTGATGATGTTTTCGTGCGCGTAAACCATGTCGTTACTTTCACCGTAATTCAGAAAGTAAAACGAACACTCCTTGAGAAAGCCGGGAAGTATTCCGTAACCCCAGCCCAGGAAGATGTCTCCCTGCTGAGTGTAGATGGTTTCCGCACCGTGCCGGATTATCTCGCCGCTGGGGCTCCGGTCCACCCGGCCGCCGACCGGCCAGTCGAGCAGGTCGTCGTCATCCAGGGTGGTCCAGACGCGCATGTGGTTGATGTCACCGGACACGCTGCCGACGTTCTGTCCGGAAGCGTAGATCGCGGCCAGCTCGGCAGCCGCTTCCGGTTCGGCGCGGAATCCGGTGGTAAAGCGGCCGTCGGTGGACATTGTGGTGTCTTCGGGAACGCCGTCCCCGTCAAAATCGCGGGTGACCGCCATCATCAGGCCGAAGTTCCAGCTGCGACTGGTTAAGTTGCCCGAACCGGCGGGAAACATCATGATATTTCCCCTGGTATTGATCGGCCCATAGGAGCCGGATGTAAATCCAACCTGGAAATTGTTTCCCTGGCTTACCCTCTGCTGGAGCTTCTCGGCGTGCAGTAAGCCACCCGCAAGGCAGGTCACTGCGACCAGGACAGACAGGATTTTCAAATATCTCATATTTTTCATATGAATCTCCTGCATAGTTAATTTGTTTATCAAGGTACGTGGTGCAGCCTGGTAATCAGAAGCGGATCTCCGCCCCCAGTCGGATTTGCCTTGCCATGCCCCAGTTGGCGGCGTTAATCGTGGCATCCATCATGCGATAGGCTATTTCTCCCTTAGTGGCTTCCAGTCTGCTCAAGTGTCCATCACCGTTTAAATCAGCGTTGAAGCGCATGTCTTCCTGCTCGCTTCTACCCGGTGTTTCCCAATCCCAGCCTTCTGCAGGAGCGGTTGCACCTATATAGGAATCCTCGTACGAGTAGTTCCTGGGATAGCCGACATGGTTCTTCCGGTTCGTGGCGTTGAAGATTTCCGTGAACACGCTGAACCGCCGCGCTCCGCCCAAGTCGAAAGATTTGGTGAACCGCAGGTCGAGGTTGTAGATCCAGGATCCACGGAAGTACTGTGTCCCGCCGCTGGGCTGTCCGCTCTGAATGTTAAATGCGCCGTAGAGCCTCAGATTCCTCAGCAGTCTATGGTAAAACGTACCTGACATGTAATCCTGCGGGAACAGGTAGCTGCCCCTGGCAACGAACATATGCGTACGGTCGCCCTCGATCGGCCGGAGATCATCGGGCGGGACCTGAACCTCGCCGGTGGCCGGGTCGTAGGTGAACGCGTTGCTCAGGGCCTGGTTGGGCGCGCTGCCGGTTGTACGGGAGAACTGCAGCGTGTAAATTGCGGCGAATGTAAAGTTGTTGGAGAAGCGCTTGCGCACGGTTAAATCAACGCCCTTGATATTACCCGCATCCCTGTTGGTGTAGTATGTGCTCCATCCCCGCTCTCTCTGTTCGGTCGTGAACAGGTAGATATCGCGGAACACTGACTTGCGCGCCACGTTGCCTTCGATATCGCGGTAGTAGGACACGAGATCCAGCACAACGTCGTCGGAAAGCATGTAGCTTATTCCTGATTCGAACGCATCGGTGCGGGTAAGGTCCAGGAACCCGTCGTTGCTGCCGCTGTACATGATCGACATATTAGGTATCTGGGTGAAAGCGCCGTAGGAGAAGCGCATCTGGGCCTTGTCGGTCACCGGGAAAGCCACGTCGAATCTGGGCGACCACTCGTGCTTGATCTGCGGGAATGTACCTTCTCCGCTGCGGTTGCCCTCTGATATTCCCCAGTTCTCCCTGGGCCTGAACGAATCGAACCTGAGCCCGTAGTTGAACACGAAATCGCCGAGATCGGTACGGTTCTGGATGTAGAAAGCCATGATCCTGGGAGTATAATTGAACTCGTAGTCGTAATTGCGCTCGGAGTTCCAGTTTCCCGGATTGATCTTGTGGTTGTCCAGCATGCTGTACTGGACTCCCATCTTGGCCCGATTGTACCGATCAAACTGAAAGTCGACATCAAACTTATAGTTGTTCTGCTTCTCGCGGCCGTAGCGATACTGGATAAGAAAGAGGTTATCCCGGAAAGCTCTGAACGGGGTCTCGAAGATCCACGACTGCAGCCAGCGCGTGGTGCCATCGGGGTAGTACAGCCGGCGCTCGGGAATGCTGCTGATCGCCCAGCGGTCGGGATAGTTCTCGACCTCGAAATTGATCTCTTCCCTCTGCCAGCTCATGAACGGATCGCGCTGCCAGCCCACTTCCAGATCCGCGCCGTTTACACTCTGGTTCACGAAATAGTGATAGCGGAACATCACTGTTGCACTGCGCTCGGCGCTCTTGAGGAAATTCCAGTCGCCACCGACCAGGGTGTTGGAGGACTTGACTTTCCTGGCCCTTGCCTGGTGGATATACGTTTCCGTTTCGGTTCCCCAGTTGCGCTGGGGGAGATCGTCAACGGTTACAAGGCCGTCGTAGAAATAGTTCCCGCTGCCGTCGCTACCTTTGGGATAGGAGCGCTGGTTGCGGGACAGATTCTGGGTTCCGATAAGTTTCAGCCCTGCCATCGGCGCAAAGGTGATCTTACCTGACCCGAGAGTCCTGTCTCCCCAGTTCGTTTCCCGGCGCACCGGGTTGGGTGGCGACCAGAGTGAGGCATCTGAACCTGTCAAAGAAGCGTAAGATTCCCTGCCGGTCCGGAACTGCTCGAGAGTAAAAGCGTTTTCGGGCTGGCTCAGAATCGGGTCGTTAACTACCGACTGGTTCAGCCTGTCCACGAAGTCCTGGTTGACTCCCCGGAACCCCTCGTCTGCGTGAGTCGGGAAATTATCCGCGGTACCCTGTATTTCTCCGGAAACGTGGAAAAACAGGTTGTTCACGCTCGGAATCAGGGGGCCGCCCACAGAGACAGACAACTGGTTGTAACCGTAATCCGAGGTGCGCGGGTTCTGCTGGTCGCTCGTGAACCGGACCGAGCCCCTGTACTGCGGGCCGCCCTCGCGGGTAACGATGTTGATAATACCCGACTGGGCGTTGCCGTACTCGGCCTGGAATCCGCCTGTGATTATATCCACCTGCTCAACCGCTCCGATCGAAAACTCCAGCGGATTCGTATCCTGGCCGGTATGCGCTTCCTCGGTATTATGCCACCAGTCGCCGCCGCTCCAGGTATGGTCGAATGGATCGGCGGTATTATTACGTACCATAACGCCGTCGACAACCATCGCCTCCTCGCCGAGACGGCCACCGCGGATGCGCAGGCCCTGGCTCTTGCCGCCCTCACCGCCGATCTGCACTCCGGCCTCGAGTATCATCAGATCCTCTAGCGTGGTCGCGGGTGCTTCTTGCATATACTCCGATGTCATTCTCTGTTTGGAGACTGTGTTGTCGCGAGGCATCAGTACCTCGCTTTCACCTTCGACCGTAATCCCTTCGAGTTGAACGACCGTGGAACTCAAATCTGCGTTGACCGTGGAGGTCTGGCCGGCCAGGATCAACTCATTGGCCACGGTGGTTTTCTGGTAACCGGTATATGTGAAAGTGATATCCCTTCTGCCGGGCGGGATATTGAGGATGAAATAATACCCATCGGCATTGGTCACATTACCGAGCCGGGTACCCTCCACAATAACCTGGGCTCCTTCAAGCGGGCTGCCGGTGTCCTTGTCCCGAACGGTACCTTCGATCTTGCCGGTCGAGAGTTGTGCATGCAGATCGATGGTATTCACGAGCAGGAGCAGCATCAAGGGCACAAAAATCACAGACCCGGCTCGAGCTAGAACTTTTCGTTGCATGGATCCTCCAATTCAGAATGAACCAAAGTTACAGAGTAGAACTTCAAACACTATTCTTGCTTCATAAGCGGAACTCCTGTTAAGTAACCAAGTTGGTACTGAACTCACGTGCAGGCTTCCTGGAAACCTGCCTAACCTTCCATTCCATCGTACGTCTGCTGATAGTGAATTTCGGCAGCTTTTTCCTCGGAACGGATTTACATTTAAAGCTCTTTCTCGAGTAGTCGGCTTCGTACTTTCTGTTTCTCGCCGTTAGTGATCGAGGCAAGACAGGGGACGATATTTTTTCCCCCCAGTACCATTTCCGCATAGAACTCCAGTAAGCCCGACAGATTCGCGTCAAAAACACTGATATCCTTTATCCTGTCGAGGTCCTGAGCCGTCAGCCCTCCGGAGGCGATCAGTTCGACAGCACCGGAAGGTCTGACATCTCCATTCGGGTAGCGCGACATGGCTATGTTCATGCCCGTTAAGAAATTCACCGTCGGAACAGCGGCTATTTTTTCCACCCAGTCGCTCTGTTTGAGATCGACAAAGCTCCGAATCAGTCCGCGCTGCATCGCGGGCAGGTAGTCCACCTGCAAAAAACCACCGATGCACTTGATTCCCCTGGCAAAAGCGAGAGTCGCGAAACTCAAAAACAGTCCTGGCAACAGCAAGCGTTTTTTTAATCCGTTCCTGATTGCCTCTGGAGTAAAAGGAATCGATATTTTCCCCCCGGGTGCGATGCCCCGCAGAAGCGGCTTTCCCCTCCCGCGGTCCAGCAGGGCGGGGATACGCCTTCCCCTGGTATCGGCGAAACAGAAAAAATTGGTACCGCAACCGCGGAACGCCTCGCTCAAAGTGGGATGCCTATCAATACTGCTCCAGAGATCGACCAGTTTTCGCTGATTCCAGCATCCCGTTTCACCGTCTAGATTGCCGATTACCCTTTCCTGAAGAGAAGGTTCGAAGAGGATATTGTAGATTAAGGACTCCCGATTGCTCAGATCCCTATGGAGAAGCGAAACGACTACCCGCTCCATTTCGAGGTAAGCTATATCGGGTATATCCTCTCTCACTTCGGGCGAAAATATCCTCTTCCAGATTCTGCGGTTCAGAATCACCGCCTGGTCGGAATAATCGACCTGGCCCAGAACTTCCGCGCTGTCGTATTCCTCGCTAAAGAGCTCGAGAAGCACTTTTTTTTCACATGCCAGTAAATCTCCCTGGCCGAAGTGTCTCTCAACACTATTTTTCGCCTTGTTCAGCTGTTCTCTGCCGACAGGAGGAGCAAGGCTGACCAGACATTGGGATTTGCTTCCAGGGATTAGCGGAAACTTTAAATTAAGGAGTTTTTTTTCTCCGGGAGAGACTGTAGCCTCTATTTCCCTGGACAGCACGATTCCCCGGGGAAAAGTACAATTGCTCAGAGGCACGATTCCGCAGGCCAGCACCGGCAGAATCGGCAATGTTTTTTTCCCCCCGCTGAAAATCCCGGGCAAAGAAAAAATTATTTCGCCCTGCAGAGTTATCGACTTATAGCTGACTCCATGATGATTAGCCGTCAGTACAACCGACTTCTCGCCGAAACATTTTTCCAGTAACTCGGCGTTTTTTCTGCCAAGCAGTCCTTCGGAATACTTGCATACAACCTCGATAAAATCGTCGATGGGCTGGATCGGCCGGGCCCTGTAATCGAAAAAACCGGTTGCATATTCCAGGACCGTTAAGTGGCCTTTCTCGGTGATAATTCTTGATATTCCCGGGCAATTTTCCAGTAGGAACTGAATTTGTTTATCCATCTGGATTGTTATAATCGAATTGGGTCAACATTTCTATTCTGCCGGGAGCTGGAATTTGCCGCCAAATTAAGCGGCATTCGCAAAATCCAGTAATGCTTTATCCGTTAAATAGTTGCGCTGTATCAACGGGCCGCTGAAAATAGTCCTAATTAATAAATATAGAAACCAAAAGTAGTATGATACTATAATTATAGGACTGTACTGCATACTTGTCAAGTCCTATTTGTTGGTATATTGACAAGTAAGGGTAGGGGTGCTATCTTGATAAAGGCGACCACTTTTCTCTTGTTCATTATTTAGTAAGAGGTTATTTGTACCCGGACATGGCGGATTAACACAGAAATAAGGAGGTAGTATGGATTTCAGCGCGGAGATGCTGGCGTCAAGAATACGCCGCTTCCGTTATAACAAGAGACTGAGTATCGAACAGTTGGCGCAAAAAGCCAAAGTCGATAAAAATACCATCGTCAGAATAGAGAAAGGAGAAGGACGGCCGAACTTGAAGACCCTGATAAATATCTGCAACGTTCTCGAAGAGTCGGTCGACAAGTTGGTAGATATGAATGCTCACGAAAACAAGGACTTTTATGTACATCGAAGGAAAAAATCAAGAGCTAAAGGCCAGGCATTGAAAAAACAGAAAGGATTTCGCCTCGGTGACCTGGTTGCCAAACTGCCGTTCGGCCATATGAACGTGGTAATACTGGAAATAGATGGAAATGGTCAGATGCGAAGCCATCCGGGCGAGGAGATTCTGTTCTGCCTGAAAGGCAAAGTCGGTATCAATCTCGGGAACACTTCCGTGACCCTGAAAAAAGGTGACTCAGTCATGTTTTTCGGCCGGGAACCTCATCAGTACTACAATGCAGACAAAAGCAAGAATCCCGTGACGGCTGTCGGCTTAAGCGTCTGGCTGGACGAAGACATAGATCCTCAATCGAACTACTTCGAAACCTACCACCTGTGACCGATCGGTCTTATTCTCCGGATCGCACTCCGGTACCTGCCGGCTGAAAAAAATTCGCGGCTGATCGGATGGCTTCATAATTCGAGCCGGTTTCCGGGTAGGAAGAATGCTTTGTCCTGCGAACCGAACCGTATTTCAACGTGCAATCCGCGAGCTATCCACATGCCGATACGACCCACGGTTTCAGAATAGCCGTCTCTTACCGATTGTACTCACTGGATCGGCATTTTTTATCTCAACACTATATCTTGACATTTTGCAATACGATCAGGCGGCTTCAGATAAGGACCGGTAGTATTATGAAAAAAATGGTGTTCTTGGCTCTGGCTCTCGTTGCACTTATTTCGGAGTGTTCGAATGAAGAAGGCCTCCAGCAAGTCGGGGGCGCAGATCGACTGCTCGCCGGGATAATAGACAGCCTTGTCTCGGCAGAAATAGAACCCGGGGGACCAGGATGTGCAATCGCGGTTATCCGGGAGGGCGAGATAATATTCAAGCGCGGCTACGGGATTGCTAAGCTGGATTACGGCATGGAGGCGAACGGACGGTTTCCTATGCAGATTATGAAAAAACTCCGTCCGAAGGACCTTCTCCGGCCAGACTTGCGGAATATGAAGGCGAATTTTTCAGCGACGAACTGCTGGCCACCTATCGAGTTGCAATCAGAGGGAACCGACTGGTATTAATATCACCAATCAACAGCAGGCTGATGATGGAGCTTACCGGCATAACCGGTAAGGACAAGCTGCATTACATGGGTGGCGATAAATTCCGGTTCGCTTTCATGTAGATAGAGTTTATAAGAGACCGAAGAGGAGAGATCAGCAGCTTCAGGCTGGTTCACGAGCGCGCCGGACTCAGGATCGGATTCAGCAAAATCTGAGCCGCAGGACGTTTCATTACCGTTCATCCACGCCGCCGAGTTTGTTCGGTAAGCTCAGATTTGAGGAAAGCGGAGCCCTGTAACCATGAATATCTGGACGATCCCATCCACATCGGAGTTGAAGAATATCATCCGGTTGTCTGGCGAAAAGAAAGGATGCGGATGAGCCGGGTTTCTGCCAGATGAGCCGGTATTTATCAGGTGTACGAGCTTCAGCTCAGGTTCTTCCCCCTCCGTTAGAGTCCCCAGGACGAGCCTTACGATCTGACGTTCCTCTCCCTCAATCCTGGTTC
This sequence comes from Candidatus Glassbacteria bacterium, assembly GCA_019456185.1. Lineage (NCBI taxonomy): Bacteria > Candidatus Glassiibacteriota > Candidatus Glassiibacteriota bacterium. The sequence goes on from VRUH01000001.1 coordinate 225,285, forward strand.
GCGTATCACTGATCAGGTATTTTCCGCTCAGGTCGGAACTGAAATGCCAGAGGTCGGGTTTAACCAGATTCCTGGTAATATCCACATACTGTCCGCCAGGTACATTTACCCCCAGGTGCGAGGTTTTTTCATCGGTTTTGACCGGCCTGGCCAGGAACACGGGCCTGTAGCCGGCCCGTTCTCCCCGCCGGATGCTCATGGCGCTTAAAACCGATCCGGTACGCCCCCACCATTGCTCGTGTCCCTGGATGAACTGAACCGAGTCGCGCCCGACGGGAATATCTCTCCAGTTCGTGCCGTAATCGCTAATTACGTGCAGGTCACCTTCCCTGCCCGATACCGATCTTACGCACCTTCCGGTGACAAGAAGGCTGTCGCCGTGGTTGTTCTGGAGCATGATGTCGTGCGAGAGCTCGGGGTCCGTGGAGCGGCAGTACTGGGGATGCATATTATGAAAGTACTTATCCTTGAACACGAGCTTGACAGAGGGCTCCTCCAGATCGAAGACCAGCAGGCCAAACGGAGCGTTGACAGTTTTGCCATCCCCGAGAAAAGCGCCGATACAGAGTCGCTTGCCGTCAGAGGAGATGGAGCTGAGCGTGAAATACCCGCTAGTCCTAAATCCAGTGCCGGGTATGGGGCCTTCGAGCTTGAGCACGGTCTGGCGCTCTAAATTATCCAGGGACACCCTTTTGAGAAACAAGGCCCCGCCGAACGTAGAGGTATTGTTGACAAAATAATACATCCATTTTCCATCCGGGCTCACCGAGGGCGCCATCGCTCCTTTTTCATCGGTAATCTGTCTCAAACTGAAATCATCTTCTATGTCGCATAACCAGATATTCCTCTGCCTTATAAAGACGAACTTTCGTGAATCGGGAGTAAAAACTTGTGCCTCGGTATATACATTATGGCTGCCGAGAGCGGAATTCGAAGTGATCTGAATTACGCGTAGACCCTCCGGAGAATTCTCATCCAGCAGGTCAGGCCTTTCCCGGCTCTCCTGTGTCAGTTCACTGTTATAGACCGGAGGCTCGACATCGAATACCGGCCCGCCGGAAACTTTTTCGGGAGCTGCCTGTCCGCAGGCGGGAAATAACACAGGCGCACAGAATACCGCTATCAGCAGGATAGTATTTTGCAGATTCAAAGTATGTTTATTCATTTTTATCAGCCTCTTCAATCGAGTTCCGGGAATGTTTCACCCAACTAATTCAGCCACCAGTAAAGAAGAGAATCGAGCCTTTGCTCGGGAAGTGAACTCATAACTTTGAGATTTTCAGCGGAGTTTTTTAACGAGAATGCTTTGCGGGTAATAGCCAGTTCATTTTCGACCATCGATTCTGCGACGGGTCGCTTCATCTGGTCTCTCACGCTTAACATCAGCAGCTTCCTGGGAGCGATACAGCCGGCGAGATCGGGAAGGTCATAGGCGGTCAGCGCCGCGGCAACGGCAGAGAAAAAATCGTATTCATAGAACCTGTTCACCACCAGCGACCGGTAGGATACCAGCGGATCGACCAGGGCGACCGGACCGATGGATTTATCGAAGGCCGCCGCGTGCAGGAGCGCCGGACACAACTCACCGAAACCAACCGCTCCGATACTTTCCCGGCTGACGTCATCCCTGTGTTTCAGGAAATTCGCCACCCTCGACACGTCACCCGCCTGGATGCCCACTATGCTGCGGCCGACCAGCAGCGCGGTAAAGGCGGCTACTTCCCTGGCTCGCCGCGACTGCCTGGTTGCTGTCTCCCCTGTGCCGATCAGATCGGCAGCCGCCACCACGAATCCCATGTTTACCAGTTGTTCGATCCGGCCGCCGGGCTCGGCTTCGGCTGCCTTCCCCTCGGGATGCAGATAGATTAAAGCCGGGAATTCGCTCTGTTGACCCGCAGGGACGAACAGCAGAAGAGGTATCATGTAATCACCCTCGCCGTAGAGAGCCCATTTCTCGATAGTATAATTACCGCGACTGTACCGTCCGCGATAAACAGGCTCTTTCTCCGGTTTCGGCGCAATGTAACCCGAAAGCTCCCTGGCGTTGCGCCGAACTTTTTCCAGATGCCCGGACAGATCCTTTCTCGACTCGGCGAGAGCGATAATTAATTCCTCGGTTTCCCTTTTATTGATGCTGAATACGGTTTCTCCTTCCAGATAGGTGGAAAGCATGCCGGTGGGTGTAATATTCAACTCTTCCTCTTCGAGAACCTGCACTTCTTCCTCTTTAGAACTGCCGGGCCAGTCGAGGTGTTTTTGAAAAAAGGCGTATATCGATTCATTGTTTTTCCGGGTGAATCCATGTTCGCTGTCATCCTCGGCCATTTCCAGGTTTTCCGGCTTACCGAGCGCCTGGTAGGCCTTCTTTACTTCCCGGAATGTTTCGCGCGCCCCCTGTATACTGTAATAGTCCCTGGTGGTGGCAACCAGCAGGGTGGGCAGAGGGGCCCTGAGAACGTGCAACTCGGCAGACGTTACGCCATCGACGATGCCGCGGTAAAAGTTGTGCTCGGCATCCTGCGGCCCGACAAATTCGAGGAGCCGCCTGGCACTGGTCAGGTAACATGACGGGGCCGCTGCTTTCACTCTCCGGTCCAGAGCCGATGCGTAGGCCGTCTGCGTTCCGCCCCCCGAACACCCGGTCATCCCGATCCGCTCCGGATCGACCTCGCTGCGCGTTACGAGATAATCTATCGCCCGGATGCAGTCCCATGTCCAGTATCTGGCCAGGGCGTTTCCCGCGATAAAACACTGGTTTCCGCAGTAGGAATGTTCCACGGTGGGATTGCCGGGGCCGATCAGAGTCTCTTTCTTCTCCGGGTCGTAATACTGAAGCCTTTCCCCCTGGCCCAGAGGATCGATGGCGAATACGATAAATCCCTTCTTTACCAGATTTAGAATCAGCACTTGATAAACATCGCGCCTGAAAGCCTGAGGTGAATGCCCGATAGCGTTTAAAATCGCCGGCCTTTTTTCTTCCGCGCCTTCCGGAATGAACAGGCAACCGGTTATATAGAAGCGGGGCATCGATTCGAATATTACCTTTTCGATCCTGTATCCGTCCCTTTCGACTATCCCGGTAATTCTCGGGTTCAATGGAGTTTTGGGTGGAAAAGTTCCGACCATTTTTTCCATGGTTTTCAGGATGTATCCCTGTCTTCGCCGCCATTGTTCACCGGTTTTCAGACCTGCAACCAGACTGTCCCTGCGGTCGAGGCATTCGTAAGCGAGCTGGTTGAGATGGTGGATCAGCACGTTACCAGCATCGCTGTGCTCAGTCCATCTCGAAAGCACGCTCAGATTTTCTTCCTGAGCGTTAAGTGAAAAAACCGGCTGGAAAATAAGCAGGGCGAGAGTGATGGTTATTTGAATCAAGTTTCTTCTCGAGTTCTGCATATTCGCTCCGGATTTATGTCGGGTGCGCCAAGATATATCTTGACAGGGGCAGACTTATGAAGCATCTATGAAGCAATGCATAATAGTCTAAATATTGGTAATGGTCAATGATATTATCGCTATATGAATCTACCTTTAGATTTTATTCTGGAGAGGCCATGAAGTATAACCTGATTCCAATCGCGTTGGCGATTGTGCTCATCTTCCATACCGCCGGTTTTTCTTATCAACTCGGACCGCACCCGCGAATCCTAATCAATAAACAACAGCTGCCCTCCCTTACCGAGCGGGCCAGTGGGGTTTCAGCCAGGGAATACTCAATAATAAAAGGGGTGGCCGACAGGGCCGCCGCCGAGGGAGTAAAGAGGATAGAGAGCCGCTTTCAGGCACCGCTCGAGCTGGTATGCCTCGGTATCTGCTATCTGGTGGAAGGCCAGCTGGGCCGGGATTCAGGCCGATACGCGGATGCAGTCAAACAATACTGGGGGAACGGGGATGTTCTCGATCTTGAGGGAGACGGGTCGTTCGGCTACCACGGCCTGGTTTACGACTGGATATTCGACTCGCTGTCCCCGGCCGAAAGGAAATTGTACGGCGATCGCCTGGGTAACTGGCTCAGGCATTATACCGGTGTGGCCGAGATCACTCTCAAATCCGGCCACTGGTGGTATAATCAGACCTGGGGACCTTCCCACCTGAATACGCCCCATGCCCGGGATGCGATCACCTCCAAGCTGTTCATCTCGCTGGCGCTCAAAGGCTCCGGAACGATTCACGAAAGTGATGCGAAGCGATTTCTGGATTCGTGGTCGAAACGCGTACCCGAAGAATGCATCCCGGCTTTCGATGAAATGGGCGGGGTCTGGTCCGAAAGCATGGGGCACGGGACCTACGGGCCAATAGAAGTTATCGCGTGGGCTTTTGAGGCCTGGCGCACAGCAACCGGGGAGGATTTATTCCAGTTGTGCGCCGAGGAAAGCTACCCGCGCGCAATGACTCGCTGGGCAACCCACCTGACCGTGCCATTCAATGGTCACACGGCATGCATAGACGACAACGGCGGAGGAATACCCCGGATTTTCTCACGGGTGGCCCCCCTGCTGGCCTCCCGCTACCGCGACCCGGTGGCAGCTTATATAAGCGCCCGGGGAGCCGGGGAACGCTGGACGGAGATCCCCTGGACCAGGTTTCTATTCCACGACTCCTCTGTCCAGCCGTCCGCGCCTTCCAGGGGAAATTACCCCCTGGCACATCATTTCAGGGGCGCCGGGCACATTTACATGAGAAGCGAGTGGGATAACCCGGACGCCACCTGGTCCTTTTTCGGGGCGGGCCCCAAATTAGCCGGCCATTCAAGGGATGACGAGGGGCATTTCCTGATTGCCCGCAAAGGCTGGCTGGTAATGCGCGGCGGCGGCCGTGGCGGAAACGAAGACAACCTCTATGCCGGCGGCTCACTGATGTTCAACCTGGTGACAATATACAACCCGGCGGAACAGTTCCGGCGCACGGATAAAAGGCAGCGCCCCAACGGTCCCAAGGTTGTAAATAATGAAAACGACGGTGGCCTGCTACGCTATGTCTACAGCAGCAACACACGGGATGACAGAGCGGAGATAAAAGCTTATTATAGCGATGATAACCTGACCTACGCCGCGGCTGACATCACCCAGGGCTATTCGGCGGGGAAAGTGAAAGAAGTGACCCGTCAATACCTTTACGTCCGAGGTGAACGGGAATTTTTCGTGATTTTCGACCGGGTGGAAGCAACCGATCCGGCTTATCCAAAGACCTGGTTTCTGCACATGCCGTCCGAGCCGGAAGTCAGCGGTCAGGCGACAGTCTTCGTACCGGGACACGTGGTAAGCTTCAAGGGAAACCGATCGAGCTGGTTGTCGGACCCGGCCGGTCTAGGCGACGTAACCAGTAGCGGAAGGTCTAAAGCTTTCCTGACGACCCTGTTGCCGGAAAAGCCAATCATCGTTAAACGGGGCGGAGAGGGCCACGATTTCTGGGGTAACCCCCACGAACCGTCGGCTCAGTACAACCACACCGGCGCCGGCAGCGACCGTCCGCCGATAGTACCCTGGCGGCTGGAAGTGGAGAGCGGGCAGAAGTCTGCGCGGGAATATTTTCTCCACATCCTGGAAATAGGTGATGAAGGAGATGACGCTTCCTCCCCGGTCAGCCTGCTCAGAAGCGACAACCACCTCGGGGCGGAAATAGAAACGCCCGGCGGCCTTCTTAAAGTCATGTTTACGACCACAGGCCCGCTGAAGGCGCGGATAGAACCTACCGGCCGGGCCGAGATTGTTATAGAATGAGCCTTGCATCTAACAGAAATGATAACAGATAGTAACCGGGAATAGCGGGAATAAATAAACCCGACAGAACATTTTTATTTCAGGCGGAGTAACAGATGTGCTCGAGTTTATTCGGGAGTTTACATGAATAAAAATATTCTGAGGACATTCACATTGATGGCTATGCTGTTAAGTGCGGCCGTGTTGAACGCAGCCGAACCGACAAGCATCCGCGAACAGGAAATCGTTTTACCGACCTACCGGATCGGCGAACCGGACCGCAGCCCGCTGTTCTATAACGGCAGGATTTACCAGGGCGCTCAGGGGCGGGTCTATCCGTACCCTATGCTGGACGTGCTGACCGACGACCGGGTGGATAAAACATACAAAGCGGTATACTTGGAAAACGAATACCTTGAACTGATCCTGCTGCCAGAGGTGGGCGGACGCCTGTTCTCCGCCCTGGACAAAACCAACGGCTATGATTTCATTTACCGCCAGAGCGTTATCAAGCCGGCGCTGATCGGGATGCTGGGCGCCTGGATTTCCGGCGGCGTGGAATGGAATATTCCCCATCACCACCGTGCTTCCACCTACATGCCGGTGGACTACACCCTGCAGGACAACCCCGACGGCAGCAAAACGGTGTGGATCGGCGAACTCGAACTCCGCCACCGGATGCGCTGGGCTATCGGGATCACGGTCTTCCCCGGCAAGTCGTACTTCAAGGCCACTGTCAAGCTGTTCAACCGCACGCCGCTGGCTAACTCGGTGATGTACTGGGCCAATCTGTCGGTTCAC
>VRUH01000001.1:231794-232177 GCA_019456185.1 Candidatus Glassbacteria bacterium
CAGGTTTTCTTCCCACCGGCCACCCGCTACGCCACCGACCACAACAAGGTGGAGTTTACCGAGTGGCCCATTTCCCGCAGTATCTACCGTGGAGTAGATTTCCGTGACGGGATGAACATGAGTTGGTGGAAGAACCATCCACGCCAGACCTCGGCATTCGCCTGGAACTACCGCGACGATTTCATCTCCGGCTACGACCACGGCCGCCGGGCGGGAATCTGCCACGTGGCCAACCACCATATCGTACCGGGCAAGAAATTTTTCGAGTGGGGTGACGGTCCGGTGGGAAGGATGTGGGACAAGGTGTTGACCGACTCCGACGGGCCGTACCTGGAAATCATGACAGGTGCATGGTCGGACAACCAGCCCGACTACAGTTGGAG
>VRUH01000002.1:0-58763 GCA_019456185.1 Candidatus Glassbacteria bacterium
AGGGTTCCACGCCCCAAACCGCGGCGTCCGGACAGAGGTGCTTGACGCTCACCGACGTGCCCGAGAGCAGCCCGCCTCCGCCCACCGGGGCCAGCACCAGGTCCAGCTCCCCCACCTCCTCGATCAGCTCCCTGGCGGCGGTTCCAGCCCCGGCCATCACCCGCTCATCGTTATAGGGGTGCACCAGCGAGAGTCCCTCGCGCTCGATCAGTCCCTCGGCGGTACTTTCGCGCGAGTCGAGCGTATTTTCACAGAGCACGACTTCGGCGCCGTAGCCGCGGACCGCATCCACCTTAACTCTGCGGCTGCCGCCGGGCATTACGATCACCGCCCGCACTCCCGCCTCACGGGCCGCAAGCGCCAGGGCCTGGGCGTGATTACCGCTGCTGTGAGTAACCACGCCCGCGGATTTCTCCACAGCAGAAAGCATGCTCAAGGCGTTGAATGCGCCGCGGAATTTGAATGCGCCGGCACGCTGCAAATTTTCGCATTTGAGATAGACCCGTGCACCGCTGATATTGTCGAGGGTGCGGGAGGTAAAAACGGGAGTGCGGTTGGCTGCGTCCCTTATCCGCCCTGCGGCGGCGGCAACATCCTCATAGCGGATCAAGCTCTCGCCCCTCATCGGCGCTGGTGAATAGGCGCGCAGGACAATCCCTGTCCGGCGTGCGCGGGCTGTGGTACCGATTCACAATTGTACAATACCTCCGGCGGATTGTAAACATCCTTTGCCAACGCCCGGAAAGCTTTTACTTGATTCGCCCCGGCCGCCGGGTTAATATTCCGCGAGTTACCCGGACCGGCTGTATCGGCAGTCAAGCCACATAAGGAGGCAGCATTGGCAGAAAACATCGCAGGGCAACCGCAGGATGACACGTTAAGTTCTTACGGTTACAAGCAGGAATTCAAGCGCGTGCTGAAACTCAGGCACCTGGTGACCTATGGTCTGGCCTATGTCACGCCCACCGCGCCGTTTCCTATGCTGGGTATCGTGGCGATCGTTACCGCCGGCCACCTGGCCAGCACCTACGTGGTCGCGTTTATCGCCCTGTTTTTCACCGCTACCAGCTACGCCAAGATGGCCTACCGCCATCCGCTTTCCGGCTCGGCATACTCCTACAGTTACCGGGCGATCCACCCTCATATCGGGTTCGTGGTCGGCTGGGCGCTGTTTATGACCTACATGCTGGTGCCGCTGCTGAGCGTTATCGCTGTGCGCGATCTGTGCGTACAGATCACCCAGTCGGTGTCCTGGCTGCCCGAGATTCCATCCTGGGTCTGGATTTTCAGTTTTGTGGTGTTCATGACCGGCATCAACTTCTTCGGCATTAAGGTTACCGCCAGCGCCAACACGATCATGACCGCGGCGATGATTCTGGCGGCGATTCTTTTTGTCGTTTTCGCGGTGATAGCTCTGCTCAACGGTGAAGGCGAGGCCACGCTGCTCTCCACCAAGCCGTTTTTCAACCCCGACACTTTCAGCTTTACGCTGATCATGTCCGGGGCCTCGATAGCGGTGTTCAGCTTCGTGGGCTTCGACGGGGTCTCTACACTGGCCGAGGAAGTGGAAAACCCGCGGGTCAACATCGGCCGGGCCACTATCCTGGTGGCGGTTCTCTGCGCGTTTATTTTCGTGATAGTGGCCTACCTGTCCCAGATGGTGTGGCCCAACTTCAGCGAACTGCCGCGTGACGTGAGCGCCGTGCTGCTGATCAGCCAGCGGATCGGTGGCACGTTCTTCTACTACTTCGTGTTCGCGATCATGATCGTGGCCGGGCTCAGTTGCGCCCTGGCCAGCCAGACCGCGGCCGCGCGGCTGATGTACGGCATGGGCCGCGACGGTGTGCTGCCACGCAAGTTTTTCAGCTACTTGAGCCCCAGGAAAAAAATCCCCGCCTACAACCTGCTGCTGATCGCCGTGGTCAGCTTTGTGCTGGCGTTCCTGCTCAATTTCGAGCGTGCGGCCGAAGTGCTCAACTACGGCGCGTTCCTGGGATTCTTCGCGGTTAACCTGAGCGTGCTGTTCGAGTATCTGATCCGTAAGCGCCCGGAGAATTTCGGTGTGTTTGAAGTGTGGCGGTATTTCCTGATGCCCGCGCTGGGAATGCTCGTGATCGGCTTGATTTTCCTCAGCCTGAACACCGACGTGCTTAAATACGTATCCTACTGGATGCTGGTCGGGTGTACTTATTACGTGATTATCACTAGGGGATTACGCAAGGCTGTTAAGATGGACCTGGAAGAGTAAGGGCAGGCCAAAGCCACCCGGCCCGTCTTGGTCCGGGTGGCTTTTTTTATGGCGAGTGAATCCGAGAGATAAGTTTCGAGACCCGGAGAATCATCCTTGAGTCCTTCATCGATCATCCTGCTGGCCGTGGCCCTGGCGATGGATGCGCTGGCAGTGTCCGTGGGCCTCAGCCTGAGATTCCAATGGAATTCTCTCAGGCAGTTCTTCCGCCTTTCGTTCCATTTCGGTCTGTTCCAGTTCATGATGCCGATCCTGGGATGGGCCGCCGGCACGACAGTCGAGAGCTATATCCGCGACTTCGACCACTGGGTAGCGTTCGGGCTGCTGGCGGTAATCGGTGCCAGGATGCTGAAGGGCGGCAGCGGGGACGAGCAGCCGTTCGGAGGGGGCGACCCCACACGCGGACGCTGGCTGGTGCTTCTTTCGGTTGCGACCAGTATCGACGCCCTGGCGGTGGGACTGAGCCTGTCCGTGATGGCCGTGCCGATCCTGCTGCCGAGTGTCGTGATCGGGATTGTCGCAGCCGGCTTCACCCTGTTCGGGATGTATTTCGGCAACCGGCTCCGGGTAACAAATTCGCGCTATCTGGAAATAGCCGGCGGGCTGATCCTGATCGGGATCGGCGCGAAAATCCTGCTGGAGCACACACTGCTGGCCTGAGCGCCAGTCAGTCATTTTTCATTTTCCTCAGCAATTCCAGCAGATCGAAAATGTCGGTCCCGCCGTTGGCGTCCAGGTCGGAGCAGAGCGATTGCTCGCGCTTGCCGGTAATGACCTTGAGCAGTTCCAGCAGGTCGAACACGTTCACAACCCCGTTGCTGTCGAGGTCCCCGGCCAGCAGGCAGATATCCTTCACCCGAAGGCTGACGGACCCGGCCTGAGACACGGCGAGACTGGACAGGATACTACCGCCGGCCAGGTCGCCGCTCATTTCCAGCACATCGCAGCGGATCAGCACGTTGTCGGCCTCGGCCAGGCTGACCGCGCCGAATTCAGCCGTCACCAGCACAACCGAATCCGGGGGGACGCCCGAGACCCGGCCCTTGAAGGTAAGCACGCCTTCGGAGAGGGAATCCGTGTCCGGGCTGAGAACGACCGAGCCGCCCGCGATCAGCGTGTCGAGCGGCTCGCGGACCCGCAGCGACTGCGGAGGCCACGAAACCCTGATCCGGAAGTGTTCGACCGCCTGGAGCGATCCGCTGAAATCGGCGGTTACCGTGTAGCGCAGGGTGTCGGTCCGCACCGTGTCCGGCGGGTCGGCCCTCGCGGTCAACCGGACCGTGTCGGTCTCGATCCCGAGCGCCTCGGCCACCGCACCCGCCGCGTTAACCCTGCCGTACCCCCAGAAATTATCCGGCGCATCCACAGTCTGGCTGTCCGTGGCCGCAGTGGAAGTCAGGATATACCTTATCCGGGCGTTGGTCAGGGTCGGGTCCACCTCCAGCAACAGAGCCACCACTCCGGCCACGTGGGGTGCCGAAAAGCTCGTCCCCTGGCTGGCGGCGTGGACACTGTCGGTGGCAATCAACAGCTGCGGATATACCGAATAGGGACTGGCGAAAATGGACAGGGGCTCGTCCAGCGGCCATGAATCGCGGCTTAAAGAGCCGAGCACCCAGCGTCCCGGAGCAGTGATCTCCGGTTTCATCCGGCCGTCGCGGGTAGGCCCGAGGCTGGAAAAATAGGTCAGCGTGCCGGGTGCGTACGTGCCCAGGTTTGCACCCAGCGACCCCGCGCCTCCGCTGAGCGACCACCAGCCGGTACGCGCGTTATAGGCTCCCACTGTAATCAGGTCCGGACTGGTCCCCGGTACGTTGACCGTACCCGTTTCAACAACGTGGGAGCTAAACCGCGAGCCGAGGCCGTAATTCGAGGTGACATAGGCGTCCCACGACCCGGTATCGGAGTGCAGGACGAACCGCCATGTGCCGGTTGAAAGATGGATGTTGCCGTCGGCGGTGTCCTGGTTCGTGGCACCCAGATCGGTGATCGTACAGGAGATCAGCCTGCCGCCGGCCAGCGGGTGCGCTCCGCCGCGGGCGTTCTCGACAAACAGTACTCCGTGGTCGGTGACTTCGACCAGTGTATCACCGTCGGCCAGCGAGCCCAGCAGGGTGCTGTCTGGTGCGTAGATGTCGAATTTCACGCCGGGATACAGCCAGATCTCCATCGCCACGTAGTCGTCACCCGCTTGTCCGCCGGTAAGGTTCAACTCAAGCACCATGCTGTCAGTACCGGCCGTGGCGAAATTGCCGCTGGAGTGAAGGGCCTTGTTGCGCGAGTTGCCTGAACTGACAACTATCGCTTTCCCGCGTTGCGGATTTCTAACGAACCTGGCAAGGAAAATCTCCAGCGGATCGGTCCCGTCATGAGAACCCAGAACGCTGCCGAGGCTCAGGTTGGCGACCCAGGGCAAGCCGCGGAAAAATGCGAGGGAATCGAGAAACGCGATGCCGTTGAGGATGTTGAAATCACTGAACGAGGAGTCACGCGGCGTGCTGGTGGCCTTGATCCCCACCAGCATCGCGCCGGGGGCCACTCCGCCCAGGGAGTTGATCGTATCGGGCGAGGCGCTTGCCGCGGCGGTGCCGGCCACATGGGTCCCGTGGCCGACAAAATCTTTCTCGCGGATCGTTCCCTGCCCGGCCAGCGCCGCATCGATCATCTGGCGGTAAACCACGATACCGCCGTACGGACCGGCTTCGCCCAGGTCGCCGTCAGCCAGGCTGTCCGGCGGCTCGCTGAGGTCCAGAACAGCCTCGATCCGCGAATTGCCCCCGCTGTCTAAAAAGTCGGGGTGGTCCCAGTCGATTCCCGTGTCCACCACGCCCAGCAGGACATTCCGGCCGGTGATCCCCAGGCGGGTACGGGTCCGCGGGGCGCGCACCGAAAGTACGCCCGGATCGTCGTTGGGGTAGTAAATCCGTTCGGAGCGGATATAGCGCACGTTCGAGGCCGAGGCCAGTTGCGGGAGGTAGTCCAGGTCGAGCAGACCGGCTGCGACATTTCCTCCGGACCCCATCATCCTGAAGCCGGGCAGCGGCTGCGGCGGGCCGTCGAACACCACCAGCACCCTGGCGATATTGCCCTTGGTTTTCACCGAACTCAGCAGGGCGCCGCCCGGTTGACGGGACACGTTCCAGGCGGTTCTCAATCCCTGACCCACTTTCGCGCCCCAGTCCGTCTCGCCGTCCTGAGCCGCCAGCCAGCCGCTGGAAAAGATAACGGCCGCCGTAAGCAGCGCAGCAGCCGGACAGCCGGAAATCGCCCTCATCTGGTCTCCCACACTCCTCAGCATAAAATCCGCCGGTAATAACTCATCTCACCCGGGCCTGTATCACAGGGGAATATCCCACAGCCTAAAGATTGTTCCAATCAAATACGCCGGAGCGGATGAAGCTCAGTCCTCTCAGCCGGCTTTACAGCGGCATGCACCGTTGGCTTGAAGCTAGTCTTTTTCGTGAAGACGCGCGAGCCGCTTCCGGTCGATTCTGACCCGAATGGTCTTGCGGTCAGCCATGGTCACCAGGCCCGGGGCGGCGTTCGGCGGCCGGCTGAGATGCTTGCGCCGGGTGTAGCTCACATCGACAGCCGGCTCGCCCTTGAGCGAGCTGTAATGGGCCGCCAGCTGGGCGGCGTCGAGCAGCGCCTCGTGGCTCCAGTTCCCCTCGCGGCCGCAGACCAGCACGACATGCGAACCGGCAGAGTCGGCTGCATGGAGCCACAGATCGCGGCCGTTGGCGATTTTAAAAGTCAATTCATTATTATCCCTGTCTCCTCTTCCAACCATGATCACGCTGCCGTCGGCCGCCGTAAATTTGCGATAGGGCTGCCTGCGCTCCTGCGTTTTCCTGCCCCTGCTCCGACCGGAACTTTCCACGCTGTCCAGTCCGGCATCGCGGGCAACCTGCTCCAGCTCTTCCCGGCTCTCCGCCTTTTCCAGCGAAGCCTCCAGCTCGACAACCCGGTTCAGATCACGTTCCGCCCGATCCATGTGCTCCAGCGCATAAGCGGCAGCGCATTTGAGTTTCCTGCTCTTCCTGAAATAACGCTCCATGTTGTGCTGGGGGGGGAGTTTTTCAACGAGCGGGATATCGCGCAGTTGATCCTGTTTAGCGGCGTAGAAATCCGGCAGACGCACGTGCGACTGTCCCCTGGACACGTTTTTGAAATTAGCCGCCAGGATTTCGCCGCACTCGCGGTACCAATCGGCCTTATCCGCCTGATCCAGCGCCATGCGGAAATCATCGAGCAGTTTCTGCAGCCGCTTGCGCCGCCTGGAAAGCACTCGCCTGACTCCGGCCCTGTCCCGCTCGAGACTGTCTCCGGAAGCTATCTGCTCGTAATACAGCTCGGCGGCCCGGTTGTAGGATTCAAGACCTTCTTTTTCGCACAACTGCGCAATCGGATCGAGCTTACCGGTCGGCGCGGAAGAGGTTTCCGGCGGCGGCTCGGGAAACCCATATCCGGCGCCGGGGAGCAGGTTGCGCGATGAGGCCGCTTTATGGTCCAGCACCGCCGCAACTTTGCCCTGCTCATCGAGCAGGTACAGGTTCCCGCCGATCCCGAACAGCTCGATCACCACGACGCTCTCCCCGGCCGCCGAGTGGAAATCCAGCCGCAGCACCCTGTCGCCGGGGGCCTGGGCCGCCTTAACGCAGACCGCGCCGCTAAGCCGGGAGCGCAGTTTCATCGCCAGGTCGCTGGCAGCCTCCCCCCTGGCCCCGCTGCGTGCGGCCGCCAGGTACAATGCGACCTGCCCCGGACGGGTACGGACAGTCAGGTACTCGGTCCGCTCGCCGGTATAGAGTTCCACCTGAACGCAAAAATCCCCCGGCTGGAATACTTTCTGCGCCCGCGCACCCTCCAGCCGCGGGATGATCTCCCCGATCAGTCTGGCAAACTGATAATACTTCAATTCTAGCGCCTCCGGGAAAATGCCTGCCGGCAACCTGCCGCTGATTCCAACAATTGAACAGGATAGTACCCGGCGGCACCGGCTGTCAATGAGAGCAAGCCGGCAGTCACTATCGCATGTCAAGCGGTTAAGAAGCAAAACGGCGGAGGAAAAATCCCCCGCCGTCGCTATTGTCTTGTTTCGGTATCCGCTAGCCGGTCAATGCGCCGCGTGTCCTACCGGATCGGCGCCCACCCAGCGCTCATCGGCGGGTTCATCGGCCGGCTGGTAGCGGGCATCGACCGTGATCCGCAGCCTGTTCTCCGGCGAGTTGTTATCCAGCGAGCAGTGCAGGGTCCACATCCCGAATACCAGCATATCTCCCGCCCTGAAATCCGTGGTCAGCCAGCGGCCTCCAAGTTCGTTCCGGACCGTAGCAGCATCTTCGCTGTACCACCCGCCCACGGCACCGCCATACGGGTTATTGTCCCGGTCCCGGTCGACATCGAGCTGCCCGTAGGTCTGCTTGAGCTCTTCCTGGCGATGGCTGTTTTCGAGGATCAGCAGCGCGCCGTTGTCCCTGGGTACGTCGCCCACCGGGATCCAGGTTGTATGCAGCCTCCTGCTGCCGCGGCTCATGTAAACCCAGTCGTAGTGGATTCCCGTGAATCCGCCCACCGGCACCGTGCGCACCCAGATATAATCGAGCGGCCTGATCTCGCGGCCGAAAAACTGCTGGTAGAACTTGTTCAGCCGTCCCTGGCGGACCAGCTTGCGGACCTCATCGCCGGTGCGAAGCGATTTGAGAAACTCGTCCTGGTCGCCTTCGCCCCGTCGCGATAAACCGGAGCAGACAGCGTCCATCAGCGGATACTCCCGATCTATCTCGCCCACTCTATCCAGCTTTTGCAGTATTTCACGGCGGGCGGCCATCACCTGGTCGCGGTCAAGTCCGCCGCGAATCAGCAGGTAACCGTCCTCCTCGATCCGCGCCCTGAGGGCCGAGGGGTCACCGGCAATGTCGATTGACTCCCGCAGTTCACCGAACTTATCCGAACCGGTGTCGAGCGCTGTCTTGTTCGACGTCAAGGTGACCATCCCGCCTCCCGAATTAAGTTTCCCGGAATTAACCGACAATTCAGACGCAGGGTAATGATAATACGCCTGATTCTCATATTCAAGGCGTTGAGAAAAAAAGCTGCGATCCCGTTCTAGAGCGATTCGTAAATCCTGTCGAATTCCTCGGCCTGCAGCATCACCATCTGCGCGCTCGAGAGATCGCGGGCGCGGAAGACTATTGCCTTGTTCTGGACCTCCACGCTGAATTTCTCCAGCCGGACATGTCCTGCTGCCGAAAGGTTTTGCAGGGTAATGATAACGTCCTTGACACCCATGCTCTGCTTGCTGGTTGTGTCCTTGACGTACTTGTCGAAATCGTAGTGGCAGTAGCCGTGTTTGTCCTCCGGAAGGTTGCCGGCGACATTGCGAAGGTAGAAAAGCACCTGCTGCGCATTATCGGAAAGGGTGGTGAATTTCCTGGACGGTGGCGGGAAACCCGGAATGTAGCTCAGTTTCTCCGCGAGGTAATCGACAAACGCGGCCAGCATTTCCGGGTCGCCGACAACGAGTTTCGTTTCATCGCTGGAGTTGTCAACAGTCGCGAGGGGAGTTCCGCCCAGAGCCAGATAGACTTCCTCGAGCCGCTCCCTGTCCACCGCCAGCACCCGGCAGGCCTCGTAAACGACTTCCTCCAGCTCCACCGATATGACCCCGGCTTTGCGCTCACCGATCGATCCCAGCATGAAACTGAGCATTGAATAGGCGCTGTAGATCAATCGATTCCGCTGGTAGAGGGCGCTGACAAGTTTGTTGGTGTGGCGCAGTCGCTCGCTGAGCGAGGAAAACAGCGGCCGGACCTCGCGGGGAATTGCGTTGAGGATAGCCTGGAAACGGGCTTTGTCCACGATGCTGAGCTGAGTGCTTTCCAGCGCGGTTACGGTGGCCGATCGCGGTCGGCCGTCGATCAGCGACATTTCGCCGAAGATACTGCCCGGGCCCAGAGAATCCAGCACAACCCGCTGGCCGTCGATCACCTTGCTGACCTCCACCCTGCCCTTGAGGATAATATAGGCGCTGCCTCCCGGCGTGTTTTCCCGGATGATTATATCTTCCGGTTTGAACGAAATATTTGTAGCCGCGGCTGCCATAGCTCAATCCGTTTACATTTATTTCATTTTACAGGAACCGTGTGAATTTAAGTTCCAACGTATTCAATGTCCACAGTTGCATCCGGCCCATCCGGTCCACAAGAATTTTCACTTCCAGCAGTGCGGATATCCGCGTAAGAGTGGGCATTTCCGAGCATTTGGTTACCAACCAAAAATGCCGTACCACCTTTTAAGTACAGGGTGATACGGCATTTAAGCTGGTGCCGGGGGCGGGGCTCGAACCCGCACGCCACTTAGTGGCAAGGGATTTTAAGTCCCTTGTGTCTGCCAGTTCCACCACCCCGGCTTATTTATGCAATTTATAATATTATTCAGCATTTTTAATTCAAACCAAACACCGCCAATATTCCCGAGCATTATATATTTATCGACACCGTTTTTGAAGCAGATCAATCTAATATCAATTTTGATATGATGAATACCGATTTATATTGTAAATGCGGGATGAAACTTCTCAAAAAACATAGTAAAAAATTCTTTTCTTGACATTAATAGGGTTACATGAATACAATCAGAATAGGAGAAAATGCATGATTTTTTGGAGTAAACGCTTTTAATCGGGTATAGAGTGCATCCAGATTTTGCACTTATTTTATAAGAACTTGGATTCAGGAGTCAAGTGTGTAGCCCTATTATAATTTACTCTACAGGGAGATTAGGATGAACAAATTACAGTTTGGAGTAATTTCAGTCCTGCTTTTAGCCTTAATAGGCGCAGTTATCTGGTTTGCCATTACAAATCAACCGATAGTAATTGTTGAGGGGGAAACAAAGCCACCAATAGTTTGTCCTCGCGGGCTTCCTTATTCCGTTTGTCCGAACTCGGAAGCAATGCACGGTCAAATTATGGTGCACAACATGACAAAAAAAAGTTTTGAAGTTCAAGTACAGCACCACAAAGGTATGGATTATATGGAAAATATGCACATCCAGCCTGGTGACGGTTGGTCGTTTACAGGTATACTCCAAGGAAAACGTATTTTAATTGCCAAAGCAACTGTGGGCAGTCAAATTTTTGAATCTAACTGCATGGTCATTGGTGGAACGATGCATATGATGAATATTAATCCGTCTGGTATCCGAATGGTCGATTCTATGGATAATTCAGGACATACAATGAATGATCTTATAAAGATTCCCAAGTGGAAAAAAAGCATGTTTGATAATGGTAGCTAAGTTTTAAGGATATGCCCAAAAATGATTTCAAAATTCCTTATGGATTTGAACTCTATGGCGTTAGGAAGGTAATTGAAATGAGAAACATGAGATCAATAATCAAGGTTGTACTTCTCTTTTTGATGCTTCCCCTCTGCACACCAGCCATTCATGGGCAAATGAGTCACATGAAAATGTATCAAGCCGGAGCAATTGACGGCTGTACTGATTTCCATTGTTTAAAATGCAATGACAGAAATTCATGCTCCAGAGGTGAACATTGTAATATGCCAAACTGTGGACATATACATGGTGCGGTTTTATGCCATGGTGGTATCTTATTTTATTTGAGAAATCCAAATGGTTATAAAGATGAATCTGGCAAACCTAGCTGTTTGGCCCGAGCGATAAACGTTGCCGATCAATTGAACGAATATTTAAAAATGATGGAAAGCCATGATAATTGTCACTTTAGTGTTGTCGATGAACATCAGACGGTTACGATCTGGTTTGCAATGATGATGGGTAGTGGACATCGTCACAAAGTGGTTTCGGTTACGTCAGGCGATCTTCAGGGCTACAAATATCGATCCAACTTACCCGATTTAAGTGAGGAAGCTTTACCTGCCAATAGAATTACAAAGAAATTAGTAGCACAGTGGTGGGCTAGTAATCTAACAGATCATTTCCGAATGATGGTCCTAAATAAAGCACCTCACTTGACGACAGATACTAACTGTGGCAAAGTTCTTTTAAAAATATGGGAAAAAGCACGAGTAATAGTACCTTCAGGAAAGATTAAGATGAATGTTTGGACTCAAGTTGTGGAGCATCTATCCTCCGATGACAGGGCATTACTATATCTCGCTTCCCAGATAGTACCTAAGAATTTTGACCCGAATCTGCTTTAGACTAAATTGGTCGTTGAGTGCCCTTTATTCTCTATATTGTTACCTTCATTCCAGAAACTGTACTACGTGTGTGTGATATAAAACATTTGAGATTACAGTCGAGCCAAATCCACTCCCTATTCAATTGAACCTTTAAATAGTTGCCAGGGCAGAGGAGACTTGAACTCGCGCTAAAATGATTTTTCAACAGAATTCCATCCGAATTGTTCCCGACTACAGACATCTTTTTTTCTCAATCTCATCCCCGCTGTATTCCCGCCGATGTGGGGATGAGCGGTATATTTCTGATAATTTCCGATAACATGCTCTTTAAGCAAGACAGCGCACTACCCTGCTCAAATACAGGAATAGTGCGCCTTTACTTGGTGCCGGGGGCGGGGCTCGAACCCGCACGCCACTTAGTGGCAAGGGATTTTAAGTCCCTTGTGTCTGCCAGTTCCACCACCCCGGCTTATTTTACCGTGCTTGTTTAGAGAATCAAAATATCTCCGATTTAACCACCGGTCAATCAGCTTCATCCCCGCCCGTTTCACCCTCGCGCACCAGTTCCACCACCGCCTCGCTGTGAGGCGTGTGGGGGAAAAAGTCGAACAGGGCCGCCGAGGCGATCCGGTAGTCGCTGAATTTTTTCAGGTCCCTGCCCAACTGCTTGACATTGCAGCTCACGTAAACAATCAGCTCCGGCGCCAGCCGGGTCAGCGCGGTGATAGTCCTGGGGTTCATCCCGCTGCGCGGCGGATCGGTGATAAAGGTCAGCCTGCCGGGCAGCTCGGCGTTTTTCAACCGCTTGGCGTCGAGTTCCAGAGCATGCACGTTGCCGGCTCCATTGGCCTCGATATTCCTGCGGGCCGAGACCACCGCCTGGGGGAAACTCTCGACCACACTCACCCGCTCGAACAGATCGGCGTTGATTATTCCAAACGTGCCCACTCCGCCGTAGAGGTCCACCAGGTGGGTGCCGGCCGTGTCGCAGCGCCGGAAGATTTCGCGCACGTAGGCCTGCATCGCCTCGATCATCTCATCGTTGTTCTGGAAAAAACCCTGGGCGTTGAACGTGAATTCCCTGCCCTGGATTACCGATTGAAGCTCATCGCTTCCCTTGACCACGTAGTAATCCGCGGAGATACTCATGTCCGTCTTGTGCGGCACGTAGGTAATCAGCACGTTACGGGCCGAGGTCCGTTCGGCGAACTCGGAGATTTTCTCACGGGCCTGCAGCAGCTTCGTGGAGTCGGCGTTGAGCACGATCGAGACAGAGGAGTCCCCGCCGGGAGTCCGGACAACCGCGTACCTGTAAGTTCCGCTGTTTTTCCTGAGATTGAAGTAATCGACTCCGGTAAAGAAACTCCGGACCTCCTCCACCAGGGTATTTATTTTCCCGGTTGCGATCTCGCAGCGGGGAATATCGACAATCTGGTGCCAGGAGCCCTTGCGCCGGAGGCCGATTCCGCCGGAGTGGAACACCAGGTCCATTCGGTTTCGGTAGTTGTATTCGCTGCCGGTAAATAGCCTGATATCTTCATGCCCGATTGCGTTGACCAGTTGGCGGCGCTTGTTTTCCACCTGGTCAGCATAATCCACGTGCTGAAAGCTGCAGCCGCCGCATTGGCCGAAAAATTGACAGCGAGGTTCCGCCATGTTTAAAGCGTTCTCCAATTGTTTCAGATCGTATTATTCGGTGGTCAAGTTTTTTTGCGCGAGCGGCTGTTGAGGAACCAGCGTACAGTTTCCAGTCCCAGCGCGGCCACCGTGGCTGGCGAACCGGTGATCCGCCCGATAATGTTGCGGTAGGTGTCCTGGGCGGAGACACTGTCGAACAGGGCCTGGCTCAGAGCCGGGCTCGTGCGGGCGACTTCGATAACCGGATCCAGCAGGGAAAAGCGGGTCATCACCCCGGTCATCAGCCTGGCCGCCCGGCCGTACCATAGATCGCCGATCTGCTCAGCGAAATCGAGTTCCACCTGGCTCAGGGCCTGACGGCTCACACCACGCTCCAGAATGCTCCTGGCCGCATACCACCCGCTGAGCAGGGCCGTGTTGATCCCCTTGCCCTTGAACGGCCGTACCAGGCCGGCGCTGTCGCCGACCGTGATATAATTGTCGCCGTAGAATTTCCGGGCCGGGCAGATCGGGAAGCTGCCTTTGAAGATATCTTCGATGTTGTACGGGAAATCCACCAGCGAGCTGCATACATCAGACGCCAGGAAAGCGCGGAGCGTGTCGCTGGTCACATGACGGCCCGCGACCAGTGCGGTAATATGGTTGCCCTTGGGCGTCAGCGCCGCGAATTCGATAGCCGGATCGGAGAGCAGGAAGGCGTGGATATCATTGCCGAAATTATCGACATGCCGCTGACCCGGGTGGATCTTGGTGATCACCGTTTCCAGGAAATCGGGTGCGCGGTAGCCGGTGCGACGCTGCAGGATATCGGCCAGTTGACGGTCCAGCCCGAACGCTCCGACCAGAATATCGCCCTTGAAACTGCCTCCCTCGGTGTAGACCCGCACTCCCCCGTCGCTGAATTCAATATCGCTCACCCTGTTGCCGTAGACCTCGACTCCGGCCTCGCGGACCTGCGTGAACAGGAAACGGTCCAGGAGCACCCGCCGGGTGGCCACCGAATGCCCGGGCTTTGGCGATGAGTTGTCTGTCAGACGGATGCTGCTGTTTTCCGAGTGCAGCCAGTAACCCTCGATCTGGCGTTGGATAAGCTCGCCGGGCAGACTGATCCCGAGACAGTCTCTCATGATCGTCTCGATCGGCGGACTGAGCACACCCATGCACTGGTTGTAATGTATACCGAAATGCTTGTGCTCGAACAGGACCACGTCCAGTTCCCGCCCCAGCTGTGCGCCCAATCTCGCCAGCGACAGGGCGCACGAACAACCGCCAGGGCCGCCGCCGGCGATCAGCACCTTTAATCTGTCGGCTTTACCGGTCATTTTCGTCCGCGTCCCTGTCCCGTTCCATCGTGCCCGTGAACAAACGCATTTTAAGTGAGACAACCACGATCCTAGCCAGCAGGATCGGGTCCAGGCAATTGAGGAAAATCCTGCTGTAAGTGGCGTCGCCGGTGAACATGTTCCACAGTATCCAGCGCAGCTTGCGGCGGCTGTGGCCGGTGATCCCGAAATCACCCCGGGCGATAGCCAGATACCCAGCCGCTACCGATCTGATCCGGTATATTCTGTCGTGCAGGTCGAACAGCACGCGGCCCAGAAAATTGTCGGTGCCGAAAATCCGTTTCACCCGCCGCGAGTAATGCCGCTCCAGCGCCGCGCCATTGGAGGGGCCGTGCTCAACCAGCACGCCGGCGGCAATCTCCGCGGAGCGAAGGGCGCTTTCGATCCCGTTTTTATAGTAGCGCGACACGGCCGCATCACCGATAATCAGGCAATGGGCCGCCGCCAGGGTGCCGCCGTCGCCGATCGGCATCAGCGGGGCGCAACTGCAGCGCATCGAGCACTTGCCGCCCGCCCGCGACGACAGCCTGCCGGCCACCTGGCTGTGGGCCAGGAAACGCTCCATGTGCCGGGAGCCCAGGTGCTCCCCGATCAACGAAACAGTGGCGTGGCTGCGCTTGGGCGTGACCACGGCAAACCTGATCTGCGGCAGGCCCAGGGCGAATATCCTGATCTCCTGTCCCGGTTTCCCGTCAACATCCGAACCGTAACGGAACTCGGCCTGCAGGGCGCTGTCCGTGGCCGGCCGTCTGTAACCGAAACCCAGTTCCTCGAACTGCTCGCCCAGGTCGGAATTGACGCCATAGGCGCCGATAATCATATCGGCCTGGTGGATTCCGCCGTGATAGTCGATAATCGTGACCGGGTTGTCGCTGCCGGGGACAATCGTCACCCTGTCGATCCGCAGCGCTTTTTTGACTACTCCGCACTGGACAGCCTTGTCCAGCAGGAACTGGTCGAAACTGATCGCTCCCTCGCTCTCCTCGACCGGTCCGTGGCCGCGGAATACTGTGAAGACATGCTGGCCATCGGGTACGGGGAGCCTGACCTCGCCGCCCAGGGTAACCAGGCTGTAGCTCTTGATCCTGGCCCGGATCACCTGCTCGGGAATCCACAGTCCCAGCTTCTTCATTTCCCCCAGCAGCCCGTCGCTGATCACGCCCTGGCAGTAATTGCAGTGGGAAGCGCCCCGACGCTCGAAAGTTTTGGGTTCAAATATGGTTACCTCTACCGCCCTGCCGCGCCTGGCAGCCTCCTTGAGCAGACAGTAGGCGAAAAACGTCCCGGCCGGTCCACCCCCGGCCACCGCCACCCTTATCGGCCGGCCCTCCCTGTGAGAACCGCTGGCGTTCAAGGAGTAACTCCCTTTCCGGCTCCTGAACCGCAGCCGGATACGGCAGGAAACATCGTGAGGAACAAACAAAGAAATACTAGGGAGATTATACCACCGGTAGTGAAATCAAGCCAGCAATATCATCTCTTGCCCACATGTCACCGGCCTGTTATGATGGTTGGAAAAGCCGTCTACCCCGGGAGAAACATCATGTCGCTGGAAGGCATGAAAATAGCAGTAACTGGTGCCTCCGGCCTGTTGGGCAGGGCTTTCCGCGACCTTGCCGCTCAAAGCGGATGCATAGTGCTGCCTCTGGTACGCGATCGAAGGCAGGCCGGTAGCGATGCAGCCTTCTGGGACTACAGGCAGGGCGAGTTGGAAGTGGAGAAACTGGAAACCGCGGATGCGGTCGTCCATCTGGCCGGCGACAGTATCGCCACCCTGCGCTGGAACCGAAAGAAAATGCGGCAGATCGAGGAAAGCCGGGTGGAGGGCACTGCCTTTCTGACCCGCAAGCTCTGCAAACTAGACTCGCCGCCCCGCGTGTTTGTTTGCGCCGGCGCCACCGGGTTCTACGGCGACCGCGGCGAGGAAATTCTCGACGAAAACTCGCCGGCCGGGGACAATTTCCTGGCGACAGTCTGCCGGGGCTGGGAAGGCGCCTGCGCGCCGCTGCGGGAGATCGGCGTCAGGGTTGTAAACCTGCGAATCGGGATGGTGCTCTCCGGCCAGGGCGGCGCGCTGAAAACCATGCTCCCCGCTTTCCGGCTGGGTGTCGGCGGACGGCTTGGAACTGGCTGCCAGTGGCTTGGCTGGATCGAGTTAAGTGATGTAGCGCGGGCAATCGAGTTCTGCCTGACAACCGACGAAATCAGCGGTCCGGTCAACGCTGTTGCGCCCAACCCTGTCGAGAACCGCGAATTTACCCGCACGCTGGCCTCAGTGCTCCGCCGTCCGGCGGGTTTCCCCCTCCCCGCTCCGCTCCTGCGGCTGCTGCTGGGCCGGATGGCTGAAGAACTCCTGCTGGCGAGCTGCCGCGCCGTGCCCACGCGCCTGCTGGACCACGGGTTCGAGTTCCGGTATCCGGAGTTGGAACCAGCTCTGCGGGCAAGTATCGCCTGACCCCGCATTGACCTTTTCCTCCGCCTGAAATATATTCCAACCCGTCTGTTGACATTGATTCCGACTCACCGTGGAGGGGAGAGGAGGGTGACGGCATGAGTTTCTCTGAACAACTGGCCGTCTCGTGCGGAGAAAAATGGGAGCGGATGCACACGCATCCGTTCGTAAAAGAAATCGGCCTGGGCACGCTGCCCAAGGATAAATACCGCTTCTACCTCGAACAGGACTATATCTACCTGATCGAGTTCTGCCGCCTGCTGGGCCTGCTGGCGTCCAAGGCGCCGGACCTTGAGACGATGGGCAAGTTCAAGGACCTGCTGGCACTCACCCTGGAGTACGAGATGGATCTCCACGTGCGCACCTGCGCGGAGTTCGGGGTAGACAGGCAGCAGCTTGAAAAAGTAAAACCGGCCCCGTTCTGCCTGGCCTATACCAGCTACCTGCTCAATACCGCAGGAGCTGGTGAGTTTGCCGACGGCGTTGTGGCGCTTCTCCCCTGCGCCTGGGGCTATTACGAGGTCGGCAGGCGGCTGGCCGAGCGTGGCCTGCCCGAGGAGCAGTGCTACCGTGAGTGGATCGAAACATACTCGTCCGCCGAGATGGCCGAGCTGGTCGCTTACCTGCGCGGGCTGACCGATTCTTTCGGGGCGGAGGCTACAGAGGCCGGGAAAAAGCGCTGGTCTGAGATTTTCGAGCGCAGTGTCGAGTTCGAGATCATGTTCTGGGAAATGGGCTATCACAAGCTGACCGAGGCGGCGGGGCTGTCGTGAGCGGTGGCGAACGGAATTACCTCGATATCGGCGGGCTGTCCGCCGACCCGGTGGAGCAGTTCGGGCGCTGGTTCGATCACGCCCCGCAGGCCGGTCAGCAGTTTCCCGAAACCTGCTGCCTGTCCACCGCCACGCCCGACGGGAAACCATCGGCGCGGATGGTGCTGCTGAAAGGGTTCGACAAGCGCGGGTTCGTGGTCTTCACCAATTACAACAGCCGCAAGGCAGCCGAGCTGGAAGCCAATCCGCACTGCGCGCTCACTTTCCACTGGCCCGCCATGGGCCGTCAGGTGCGGATCGAGGGCGAGGCAGCCAGGACCAGCCGCCGTGAGAGCAAAGGGTATTTCGACAACCGGCCGCTGGAGAGCAGGCTCGGAGCGTGGGCCAGCAATCAGAGTTCCCCGCTGGCCGAGCGTGAAGAGCTGATGGAGAAATTCGAGGAGTACCGGGAAAAGTTCCGGGACAGCACCGATGTTCCCCTTCCCGGGTTCTGGGGAGGCTACCGGATAAAGCCGTCGGCAATCGAGTTCTGGCAGCAGGGCCCGCACCGTCTGCATGACCGCTTCCGTTACACCCGCGACGGTGCGGAGTGGCAACTGGAAAGGCTTGCCCCCTGATTTGAAAAATTGACATCTTCGGGACACTGCACGGGAAGTCACTGTTTTTTAAAAGCTTAGAATATTACGACTGCTAATAAAATACTTGCGACCATCCCGGCGCATGTCTATATTTGCTAACTCTGAACGGAAATGTGCGGATGTCACATGCTGTATCGTTTGCAGAAAGTATGTTCGACCCCCGCGGCTTTTCCGTTTTTTTATTGGTTGTCATGTGTCCACTGTTGAAGGAGCAGGTTAGCTAAATGATTGTTGGGATTCCCAAGGAGACTTATCCGGGACAGCGCCAGGTTGCGGTGATCCCGGACGGGGTGACAATGCTCAAGAAAGCCGGACTGGACGTAGTAGTCGAGTCCGGAGCCGGCGAGCGGGCGGGTTACCTCGACAAGGCCTACCAGGAGAAAGGGGCGGAACTGCTCCAGTCCCGCGCCGAGGTGTTCGGCAAGGCCGACATCATTGTCCAGGTCCAGGCGTTCGGCGCCAATCCCGAAAAAGGGATGGATGACCTGGAACTGGTCCGCGAGGGCCAGAGCGTGATCGCTTTCTTCGATCCGCTGTCCTCCGCCGAATCTGTCAAACAGCTCGCCGGGCGCAGGGTCAACGCATTCTCGATGGAGCTGATGCCCCGGATCACCAGGGCGCAGAGCATGGATGCGCTCAGCTCGATGGCTTCGGTGGCGGGCTACAAAGCGGTAATCCTGGCCGCCGACACCTTGCCGCGGATGTTCCCGATGATGATGACCGCCGCGGGTACGGTCAGCGCCGCCCGGGTGTTCGTTATCGGCGCGGGAGTGGCCGGGCTGCAGGCTATCGCCACCGCCAAACGCCTCGGCGCGATCGTGAGCGCATACGACGTGCGACCGGCGGTCAAGGAGCAGGTGGAAAGCCTGGGCGGCAAGTTCGTGGAAATGGAGCTTGAAACCGAGACAGCCGAGGACAAGGGCGGCTACGCCAAGGCGATGGACGAGGATTTCTATCGCAGACAGCGTGAGATGATGACCCGCGTGGTTGCCGAGAACCAGGTGGTGATCACCACCGCGGCGGTCCCCGGCAAGAAAGCCCCCGTGCTGATCACCGCCGAGATGGTCAAGGGCATGCAGCCCGGGTCGGTGATTGTCGATCTGGCCGCCGAGCGCGGCGGCAACTGCGAACTGACCAGCAGCAACGAAACGGTTGTCGAGCACGGCGTGACCATTATCGGTACGGTCAACCTGCCGGCCTCAGTCCCCTTCCACGCGAGCCAGATGTACTCCCGCAACATTATTACTTTTCTCAATCACCTGGTCAGCGACGGCCAGTTGCAGATAGACCGCTCGGACGAGATCACAACCGAGACCCTGCTCACCACCGATGGCGAGGTTGTCAACGGCCGGGTACGCGAACTGCTGGGAATGCAGCCGCTTGCCAAAGCTGCCCAGCAGGAGACGTCGGCAGAACAGGAGAAGGAAGAGTAGCCATGGAAACATTCGTTATATCGCTAACCATCTTCGCGCTGAGCATTTTCGTGGGTTTCGAGGTGATCGCCAAGGTCCCGCCCACGCTGCACACGCCGTTGATGTCCGGCTCCAACGCGATCAGCGGAATCACTCTTATCGGTGCGCTGATTTCGGCCGGAGCTCAGCACAGCACCCTCACCACCGTGTTGGGTCTGTGCGCCGTCATATTCGCCACCATCAACGTTGTGGGCGGCTTTCTGGTCACCCACCGCATGTTGAAGATGTTCCAAAAGAAATAGGGCAGGTCATGAGAGAATCCTTCATAAACATAGCGTATCTGGTCGCATCGATCCTGTTTATCCTCGGCCTCAAGGGCCTGGCCCACCCCCGTACCGCTGTCAGGGGCAACCTGACCGGCGCGGTGGGAATGCTGATTGCGATCCTGGTCACCCTGATCGACCAGAATATTATCAGTTACGAGATGATTATCGCCGGTGTCGTGGTCGGCTCGGCGATCGGCGCGGTTATGGCGGTGAAAGTGCCGATGACCGGCATGCCGCAGATGGTCGCGATATTCAACGGTTTCGGCGGCGGCGCCAGCCTGTTTGTCGCCGGAGCGGCGCTGATGGAAGCGAATATCACCGGCGCTCCAACCGGCACCCAGATGACTGTGGCCACCGCGGCCAGCGGTATTATCGGCGCGGTCACTTTCTGGGGCAGCCTGATCGCTTTCGGCAAGCTGCAGGAATTCGTGGTCAGCAGCAAGCCGGTCCTGTTCCCAGCTCAGCACGTGATTAACGTGATTGTCCTGCTGGCGGCGCTCGCACTGGGAGCCTGGATCGTTATCGATCCCTCTGCGATATCCGCCTACTGGTACCTGGTGGCAGTCGCCAGCGTACTGGGCATACTGCTGGTGATCCCGATCGGCGGGGCCGATATGCCTGTGGTCGTGGCCCTGCTCAACAGCTATTCCGGTCTGGCCGCCACGGCCACCGGTTTCGTGCTGAACAACAACGGCCTGATTATCGCCGGTTCGCTGGTGGGAGCCAGCGGCCTGATCCTGACCAAGATCATGTGCAAGGCGATGAACCGCTCGCTGGCCAACGTGATGTTCGCCGGTGTGGGCGCGGAAGTCACCACCGGCCCGGCGGCTGACGATGTCTACGCGGGCAAGATCAAGTCCACCAGCGCCGAGGAGTTGGCGATGGTGCTGGAGAGCGCCCAGCGGGTAATGATCGTGCCGGGTTACGGAATGGCTGTGGCCCAGGCCCAGCATCCTGTCCACGACCTGTACAACCTGCTCGAGGAGCGGGGTGTCAAGGTCGAGTTCGCGGTCCATCCGGTGGCCGGACGCATGCCGGGACACATGAACGTCCTGCTGGCCGAGGCGAATATCCCCTACGAGAGACTGCTCGATCTGGAGCAGGCCAACTCGGAGCTGGGCGACGTGGACGTGAGTATCGTGCTGGGGGCCAACGACGTGGTCAACCCGGTGGCCAGAACCGACCCGGGCAGCCCGATCGCCGGCATGCCGATTATCGACGTGGACAAGTCGAAAACGGTGGTGGTGATCAAGCGCTCGCTGAGCCCCGGTTTCGCCGGAATCCCCAACCCGCTGTTCGCCGCCGACAACACGCTGATGTATTTCGGCGACGGCAAGAAGATGATTGTCGAGCTGAACGCGGCGATCAAGGAAGGCTGAGCCAAAGCAGCAGACACAGAAAGACCAAAACCCGCGGACCGGACGGTTCGCGGGCTTTTTTTCCAACGTATCCTATCGGGGCATCCTTTCGGGCGGACACATGGGTCCGCCCGCAACAAGGTGATATGTCCTGCAATAATGTAAGAAAAGAGGATTTCGGTTTGAGTTGATCGAACCATTTCAATGGTTCTCGATGGAGATCTGTGCTGAAACCGGGCAGCTTCTAACAGAACCGTCCGGTATTTACCCAAGCCGCTGTATCAAGTCAGCAGTCAGCGATTGATTGAACTAGCAGACAAAGGCAGTACGCTGGAGGTAACCCCCCGGCGCGCTGCCTTTACCAACGTCCCGCCAGGCGACTTCATTCATGCTGATGCTGCGTCTCTGCCTGACTCTACCTGCAGCACAGCAATCCATGCTTTTAGCCTTACAGCGGAGAAATATGCACGTGTACTGTTTTCCACTGGCCATTTTTCTTGACATGGACACTGCTGTAGCGCAAGGTCGTGTCATCCACTCCGCCCACCGGCTGAGCATGCACTATTATTCCACTCAGATAGCCGGTCAAAACTGCGGTTTTTCCGTAGACCTTCACATCCAGATGCCGCCAGGTAAGATTGACTTTCAAGCCGTTATCGAACCACGCCTGAATAGCTTGCTTGTTGTATTTCTCACTGAGGACACCTTTAATTCCGAACTCGGTGCGGTGTGGATCGACCGTGCTGGCTATCGCTTCCACATCGCCATTGCTCCATGCCACCAGAACGTCCTGCATCTGGGCCTTGATATCCTCCACGTCGCCGGCTGT
This sequence comes from Candidatus Glassbacteria bacterium, assembly GCA_019456185.1. Classification (NCBI taxonomy): domain Bacteria; phylum Candidatus Glassiibacteriota; species Candidatus Glassiibacteriota bacterium. The sequence goes on from VRUH01000002.1 coordinate 22,191, forward strand.
TGCGTGGGGGGGGAACGCTGCAATAACAGCCACAAATGTGAGCAAAGCTGCCAAGTGTCTCATATGGAGTCTCCTTTCGCCTTATTCAGGCGCTCAGGTTGGGTGGCCGCATTGTTGCCAAAGGGATGGATAGCAATCCCGGCAGGCTTATTGCCAGAGGCACCTCCTCGGAGGGATTAAAATTGCATGCCTCCAGGCTCAGAGAAATAAGGCGTCACAAGTTCTTATATCGACTAATTGTAGACAAATATGTCCACTTTTGTATTGACAAAAGTGGACATATTTGTATATTTTCTGACAATGACAATTTTTATTGTAAGCCGTGAACTATTATTCTAAGTCGCCCGGTGATGGCAAAACAGACGGGAACGGTCTTCTGGCGGCGCTGCCGGAAATCCTCGGCGAACCGGGCCGCACCCTTGAGCAGAATCAGGAAAGTCGGCGTTGTGTCAATGAGCCTGGCGCTTATCTCCCCTGCCAGTTTGCGCACTGTCCTGCTGATCGCGGATCCGCTGTAGAGGAGCCTTCCCGGCAAGGATTCACCGGCGCTCTCCATTCGGCCCGTTACCGCCTGCTCCCGCCGCATTTCAGTCCTCCGGCCCCACGTAGTCGGTGCTGATCACCAGGTCATCCACCCAGTAGGTGCAGTCCTGCTCCGAGTAGTGGATATAGAGGCCGAATTTCCAGAGGTTCAGCTTGAGGATTTCCGAGTCGCGCCAGCGGAAGTTTTTCTCGTGAATTATTTTCCGTCCATCCACCCACAGCGCCTGTTCCCCGTCGCGTTGGCCCGGCTCGTTCAACTTGACCATCATCTCGAAGCAGTACCAGCGGCCGCGCTCGAGGAAGAACGGCGGGTCGGCCCTGAACCGGTTGCCCCAATACTTGCCGTCGCCCGACTGCTTCATCTCCGGCCAGTAGGAGTAGAAACACATCTGCCCCGGCGGCTCGTGGCCCTCGGTGAATGCCGGCTCCACGCTGGTGGTAAACCGGTCCGTGCCGGTGGGACGCTCGCCGGCCCTGCCGAATCCCGAGTTAGGATTGTCCGTGCGGCAGCCGCGCAGGCCGCTCCAGTGCATCTGGCGACCCTGACGGAAATCATCGGCGAACTTGGCATACCAGCGCACGTAAACCTGGTCGTAGCCGGGCAGGAACCAGGTACGGATCCAACTGTCCGCCTCACGGTACTGGTAGCCGTGGATCTGGTAAGCCTCCCGCTCCGGCTCCAGGGCGGTGATCCGGTAGGATGCTTTCCCCGAGCGCACATGCTCGGGACGGGTCTCGAAATTGGCCTCAGTGGTGTCCCCGGACAGCTTTTCCCACTTGCCCTCCAGCGAGAGGTCCTCGAAATCCTCGCGCAGGATTGTTTCAGCCCGCACACTGGCCGGAACCGCAACAGCCAGAGCCAGCAGAATTGCGAACAGACCCGGTCCTCTGACAACTCCGTTGAACATATTTGTCTCCCTTTTACGATTTCCATTTGTGTGATCAGGATTCAAATCAGTTCCAGCCGCTAGCAATCTTATCCGTTTTGTGCGGCCAGTGCAACAAGCCTGTATTTCGGTTCAACCCTGGAGCGCTTGATAATCAACGCAGGTCACGCTGGTTGCGGATTGCGGTTGGGAACAAAAAAGCCGCCCGGAGGCGGCTAAGTGTGGCGAGAATAATATGGTTGGCGGAAAACAAAAAGCCGGGGATAGTGGCCCCGGCTCTCTTCTTTTACTGTTTTTCTTCAATAAAGAAATCCCTGGAAATTGACTATCCCCGCGGCAAACCGCGAGGAATTCTTTTCGATTAAGACTTCATTCCTCAGAGATATACTTAGCCCTCAGGCTCCTACCAAGACGCGGTGAGATTTTCGCCCCAGCAAGAATTTTTTCCAATACTTCATCCGCTATTGCGGCTCGTTGATTTATTGCACCACTGCTTAATGCAGTGGCAAGATGATTCTTTTCCGTCTCGAATGCATCCTTATAACTTATAACTGAATCATGCTTAATAAACGGGTGGTCCCCAGAAACTAACACACACGAACCATCTTTGCCTGGCTTATGGGATGTAACCCCCACTATAAGAACCTTGTCGTCTATTTCTGAGATGACAATATATAGGTGTTTGGTAGTATTGGGCGGGCGGCGGCTTAGAAAGGTATCTTTGACAGATATCATTTCTATGCGCCCAGAATTTCTTTCAGGTAGTTTACAGACTCTAACTCTTCTCTAATTTCCTCTATTTCTTCGCTTGATTTGCCCACATTAGATAATATCTCTTCGGGAGATATCCTTATACTCGTACCCTTCGGGCCTTTCCACTCAGGGAGCTTTTCGTGACAGTAATTTCTTACTTCCCATCTATCCTTACCCTTAAACTCTTCATGTATCGAATCTATTATTGCGATTTCGCTATCACTTAGTTCATCGTAATCGCATTCGCTCTTTATTTTTACACTATATTGAGCATTCTTATAAATGTGTTTATTCCAGTAAGATTTCTCACTTGGTGGAATGTAAGAATCATCTTTGATTATGTTTAACACCGTACTTAAAACAGGGCCATTATCCATTGAAAAATATTTGTCGCCAGTTATTGGGCGTTCTAATTCGGCATAGGCTTTTCTATCCGCCATATACATCAGCTTTATCAGCCTCATGTAGCTCATTTCTCCCCCGCTCAAAGCCAGGAATCTATGTGCTACCTGAGTGGCTTTCTGCGGTTCAAATCTTGTATCTATCATCTTAATCTCCTGAGTTGAGCCAGCAAAAAGATAAGCCCAACCCTTAACTTTATTTAACTCTAATCACTTGTGAAATAAAACGCAATACTTATGCCATCATTATCGCCGTTTGGCGGCTCAACTTTAGAAATCCTTAGTTATGGAATATTAGTGTTATACCCCAAGGTACCATTAGGGTGCCATATCGTGGAAAAACGGCGGCACCCTTTCGGTTTCTCATCCCTACTATATCCCTATTGTTGTGGCAATTTCCGGTATATTTGTGGCAATTTCCGGCAACTTGCCCTAAAATAGAAAACGCCGCACATCCTTGTCAAATCAAGGAAACACGGCGCTTGAGCTGGAGCCACCACGCGGACTCGAACCGCGGACCTGCTCATTACGAATGAGCTGCTCTACCAGCTGAGCTATGGTGGCGTAATTTTTTTACCTGTTTTGAAGGCCTAAAATATTACAACGCCCGCAGCCAGTCAAGATTGAATCCCGGCCGTGAAAAATGACCTAAGTGTTGTGTTCTGCAAATAATGTACAAAAAAAGTGAATTATAAATCCCCCTCGATCCCCCTTTACGAAAGGGGGAGGCCGCTTCCCCCCTTTGCCAAAGGGGGGCCAGGGGGGATTTCAGCTTGAGTTGATCGAACCATTACCAGCCCGTCGAATTATTACAGATACTTCCGGGATACCACACTAGTGGCTTGAAATCATTCGGCTCCAACCCCATATTACTATCCGCCGGCAGGACAGCACTTCAATCGAACGATTGCACTTCGCCCCACCGAGGATGAAATGAACAAACTGAGACTTGGCATTATCGGCACCGGGATCATTGTCAACGAAGCCCACCTTCCCGCACTCCTGCGTCTGACCGATCGTTTCGAGGTAACCGCGCTCTGCAACCGGACACGCCCCAAGGCCGAGGAGCTGGCCGGGAAGCTCGGAGTCGCTGATGGCGGGATCTGGCAGGACTGGGAGAAATTCCTGGCCGAGGCGCCGGTGGATGCGCTCCTGCTGGCCCTGCCGATCGAGATGAACTACCCGGTCAGCCTGGCCGCGGCCAGGGCGGGCAAGCACGTTCTCTGTGAAAAACCGGTCGGCCAGAGCGTGGAGGAGGCCCGCCAGGCGGTAACTCTCGCGGCTGATCACGGAATAACTTTCATGGTCGCCGAGGACTGTCACTTCGTCCCCCAGTTTTCCCGCGCCGCGGAGCTCGTGCGCCAGGGCGCCGTGGGCAAGCCGACCCTGATCAGCTGGAATGTTTTCAATTACATGTCCCTGAGCAACAAGTACGCCAAAACGAAGTGGCGCACAGAGCATGTCTATCCGGGCGGTTACGTCCTCGACGGGGGCGTGCATTTCGTGCACGTGCTGCAGATGATCGCCGGGCCGATAGCATCCGTCAGGGCCGAAAGCCGGGATATCGATCCCCGGCTGGGCAGGGTGGACACCGCATTCTCGCTGCTGAGCCATGAAAGCGGCGTGCTGAGCAGCCTGAATATGGGCTGGCGCACGCGAGTGCCACAGCCGATGCCGCTCCAGGTTTTCGGCAAGGAAGCCAGCCTGACTGTCAGTGAGAAGGAAATCCTGTTGACCGCAAACGAAAGCGGAGAGGTCGAGAAAATGCCGTTCCAGCAGGAGGATGGCTACTATCTGCAACTCATGGAATTCCACCGGGCAGTAAGCGAAAACAGCCCGCCGTCGATATCCACCGAATCCGCGGCCCATGACGTCGAGGTGATCCTGGCGATTCTCGAGTCGGCCGAGAAAAATACGGTGGTGCGCTTGCAATCCTGAAGCGGCCGCTCAATTCCGGATTGTGGAGCGGTGAAAACGGCGGGAACTGATTGCGGATATCTACTTCCCGTCGCTTTCACCGTCCAGCCCGATAGTCCCGTCCGCCGAGTTGGCCTCACTGCCCACCTCGTCCCCGACAACTTCCTGGCCCGCATCCTGCCGCTCAGCCGCGGGCGGCGGGGGCGGCGCAGACACTTTCCCGGGATAATGGTTCACTACCGGCGGCGCGATATCCGGCGAGTGCCGGGAGTCCGGCTGCGGGGATGAAGCCGCCCCCGGAGCGTAAGCCGCCCGGTCGTCGGTTGGAGCAGGCATCAGCAGCCACAGCAGCACGTAAACAATCGGTCCGAAAAAGTAGAAGATGGTGCTGATCACGAAAAACACCCGCAGGGGCATGATCAGTACGGGCGAATCCAGCTGTTGGGCTATGCCCGTGCAGACACCGGCGATTTTCTTGCCCTCGCTGACCCGGTTCCAGTAACCGTGCGGCGTACCCAGGCTGCCGCCGCCGCTTGTGGTCAGCATGCTGCCGCAATAACGGCATTTGACCGCCTCCGCCCTGATTGTCTCGGCGCAGTACGGACATTTTTTCATCTCATCGGTACTCATCGGAACTCACTCCTTATCATCTATGGTTGAACTATCCAGAATTACCGGTATCGCCAATCCCGCGGGAATCAATTAACCGCGGGCACCGTCACATTTCTCCGCTGAGGTACGTAGACCTTGAAAAACGTGGTCAGCGCCATCCCGATCACCATCGCCGCCCCGGCCGCCGATATCCCGATCAAGCTGTGGGCAAGGTAGATGTCGGCCGAGCTGGGCAGCACTATTTTGAGCACGGTACCGACCGTAGCAGCGTAAAACAGGCTGCAGCAGACCAGCAGGCCCAGCACCAGCACGCTGGCCACCAGTCCCATCGAGTGCTCTGGCCTCCGGGCCGCGGGCAGTACGATCGACAGTTCCTCGCGGCGCGCGGCCAGATGCCGGTGCATCATCATGCGCGTGCGTTCCAGCAAATCCTTGCCCGGAGGAGCCACATCGTATCCCTCGAGCAACCTCCTGAGCCGATCGTCGCTTATTCTGTCCATTATCCCACCTCCTCTGACATACCGACCATGCCGGTAGACTCTATCTTTTCTTTCAGTAATTTCATTCCGCGGAAAATCCTGCTTTTGACTGTTCCGGCAGGCAAGCCGGTAATCTCGGCGATTTCAAAGTCCGTCTTCCGGTGATAGAACCTCAGTACGATCAACTCGCGCATTTTAACCGGCAGAGTGTCCACCATCTTTTTTACCCGTTGGGCCCTCAGGATCCGGTCAGCGTCCACCTCAGGGTCCTGGGCCAGCCCGCCGACCTTGTCGAGTTCGACGAATTCCCTTCGCGAGCTTGCCCTTGCCAGGTTGCGGCAGAGGTTCAGCGCGATCTGAAACATCCAGCTCGAAAATTTGCAGTCTCCGCGAAAGCTCTCGATATTGCGCACCACCCTGATCCAGGTGTCCTGGAACACATCCTCCGCCGTTGCCCTCTCCCCCACCATCCTCATGATAAATGCATGCAGCGGCCTGTTGTAGCGCTCGAACAGCACTTCGGCGGACGACGAATCACCCCGCTTCAGCCCTTCGATCAACTCGCTTTCGTCAATATCCGCCTGACTGTCTGCAAGGTTGTCCATTTTGGTCCAGTAAATCATCGCGGGCAGGCCGTCTCCTCCACCGTTTCGGTTCTCGCCCTGTAGGACAGCGGAGCCGGGTCTGCGGTTCATTTTTTCTATAAATCAAATCAGCATGCGATCAGTATATCAAACAGATTGAGGCCGCACAAGAATCCCGGATTTGATTGCCCCGGGTTGTGCGGATGATTATTATTAGCCGCGAAGGATACGATCAGGAGTGAATTTTACCGAACTTTGCATTTATCAGCGGGAGTTGAAGATGAAAAAGTTAACCGGTATTTTCACCATTCTCGCAGCCCTGCTGATTTGCCCTCTCCTGTCCGGGCTGAGCGCCGGAGAGCTGTTCGACCTGCCCGCCGGGGTCCACAGCCGCTGGATCTCGTTCGAGAATCCCGACGGGGCCAAGGGCCAGGGCGGCCGCGCCAACGAGGGCCGCAAGGGAGCGCCCGCCCGCCCGATCAAGGCCGGCGAGCGGGTAAGGCTGGCCCGGATCGAGGGCCCGGGCGTGATCCGGCGCATCTGGCTGACTGTCCGCGGCGAACCGGAATTCCTGCGCGGGATGGTGATCAGGTTTTACTGGGACGGCCAGGACTACCCATCTGTCGAGGTGCCCCTGCAGGACTTCTTCGGCATCCCGTTCGCCCGCCAGGTCCCGTTCGAGTCGGCGCTGTTCTCAAACCCCGAGGGACGCTCGTTCAACTGTTTCATCCCCATGCCGTTTCGCGGCAAGGCTGTTGTCGAGGTCGAAAACCAGTCGCCCAAAGATTGCGGCAACCTGTTCTTCGATATCAACTACACGATCGGCGACAGGCTGCCCGACGACCTCAGCTATTTCCACGCATACTGGCACCGCGACAACCCGACCACCCCGAAACAGGACTTCGAAATCCTGCCGCGGGTAACCGGGCGGGGGCGTTTCCTGGGCTGCAATGTGGGCCTGCGCGCCCTTGGCGACTACCGGATGGCCTGGTTCGGCGAGGGAGAGATGAAGATTTTCGTGGACGGTGACCGTGAACTGCCCACCCTGGTGGGCACCGGCACCGAGGACCTGGTGGGCAGCGCCTGGGGCCTGGGGCGGTTCGACCATCTCTACCAGGGCTGCCTTCTCGATCAGAACAGGCACGGCGTCTGGGGATTCTACCGCTATCACATCCCTGACCCGGTCTATTTCCACAGCGATATCCGGGTGAGCCTGCAGCAGATGTCCGGGGCGGGCGCCGAGGAGATCAAGAAAAAAATCAAGCCCGGGAACTACCCGGAGCTGGTAACGGACCACCAGCGGTTCGACCCGCAGACCCATACCGGCTGGCAGAATTTCGAGGCGCCCCAGGACGTCTGCGCGACAGCTTACTGGTATCAGACCCTGCCCTCGCCGGACTGGGGTCCGATCCAGCCCTACGAGGCCAGGATGAAAGATCTGCTGCTGGAAGAGTAATTTTTTCGGCAGTAACGGGAGTCAGTGCTCAGCGGAGCGGGGTCGGACGCAAGTTGCCAGGGTACGTCAGGGTACGAGCACGGGAACGTAGGCGAACAGCGCGGCAGTATTCAGAAACGCGTTTTCCGCCACTCCCGGCAGATTGGAGATACCGAAAGCTCGCGCGCTGACAATCAGTGAGCCGGGCAGCGAATCGTGACGGCGGCCGTCGAACAGCCGCTCCAGATCACCGCGCGCGATGTACAGAGCGCAGGCCACCCGGCCGGCGCTCTGCTCCACCTGCTGTATAACCGCATCCAGACTCTCACCGCTGAATTGAACAGTCTGAATCATCCCGGGCCAGTGGTAGAAACTTGTCACCTGTTCGGCGAGACCCTGCCTGAGCCTGACCACGAAGCTGAAATACAGGCTTTCGCGGTCGAACACCCCCAGCACCACGTTGGCCGGCTCGGGCGTGTTGGCCGTGAAAAACGAGCTTACCTGCCGGTAGGACAACGGTCCGCGGTCAACCGACGGTTCCGGATAGACAGCGAACGATCGATCCTGCTGATCAAGTATCGCCCGGTTGAGCCGGATCTGGAACTCGTACTTCAACTCACCGTCCCTGGGTGTAAGGTTCATCGTTTCGTACATCCGCAGGTACCCGTCCCGGTCGGTCACCACTACCTGTCTGGCTCTGCCGGCCAGCCTGGCGTGCAGTTGACGGGCGCTGTCGCGGGCGTCGCGCACGACACCCGCACCAGCTTCCGTGCGTTCACCGTCCACAACCAGCCGCTCGGCGATCCCCTGATCGTGCCACAGCACCGCACGGGGCCTCGACCGGTCAATCCCGGAGAGCAGGTGGACGAAATTATTGTGGCCAGCCGGCTCCAGATCGATTATGTCCATTGAGGGTGCGATCATGCGCTCACCTCCCAGGCCTGGACCCGCCGGGGCTGAAGTTCAACCCTGATCTTGCCTTCACCACTGAAAGTGGAGTGTTCCTGCAGGTCCCTGAAACCGTACCGTCCCTGGAAAAAGATGTCCGTGCGCTGAGGACGGTCCGTGCCGTTGGCGGCGAACAGGATCATCCGGCCGGCCGGATGTGTGTGCACGCTCAATTCCACCCGCGGATTGGTGCGCGTAAACGGCAGCGGGACGTCAAGGCCCTTCAGCAGGTCGCCGATCTCCAGCGGGGATTCGAGACGGATCGCGCGGGCAGGGGCGGCATCTTCGGACGGGACAGAGTCACGGCTTTCTCCACCTGCCGGGGACAAGCCGCCGAACAGCCTGTCAGCCCGGGAATTAGGCCGCATGCGCTCATCCAGAAACGGTTTGCCGGGGCCGTAAATCAGAGTACCCCCCGAGTGGACATACTCCTCGAGCGCCAGCGCCTCCTCCCGATGGATAAAATCCGTCGCCGGGAGAATCGCTACCCTGTATTCGCTCAATTTCCCGCCGGCGAAACCGGCCGTGGCGTAATCCCAGTCGAAGCCCACATCGCCCATCAGGCTTTCCACCTGCCCGGCCCACAACCGGCACGCCTGCACCGGTGTCTCGAAACCCATGTCGGCCAGCCTGCCGAACGGAGCGTCGAGTTCCAGCAGGTCGTCATCCAACCGGGCCTCGTTGGCGGCAGTCAGCAGCGTGTCGAGCGACCTGCTCTTGAGCAGCACGACCCCGGCCAGGCGCCTGTATTGATGGAAATGCGACTCGCGCAGCACCCGGCAAACCCTGCGCCAGGAATTGAAATACTCCCCTCTCATCCGGCCGTCGCCGCTGACCGGCGAGGCCAGCCATGCGTTTTTATCCACCAGGCTCCGGCTGTCCCAGCCTTTGATCCCGTACATCAGCGATACCATCAGGTTAAACTCGCATTCCGCGGCGGATGGTATTCCACCCATTGCCGGGAATTGCACTCCGCCGGCCAGGCTGTCGCTGAACGGGTATGTGCTGCTGCCGGCGCTCATTCTCGACATGCTTCTCACCTGGCGGGTTTCGCCGGGAATTACAACCGGTGTCGGCGGGGCTTCCACTGCCTCCGCTTCCTCAGGTTTCGCCTGCCCTGTAATCTCCACAGGCTGGACCGGCGCTTTGCGGATAACAGGAACTCCGTCGATCCCCCTGGCCGCCAGCATCCGCTCCAGCGTGTCCAGGGCCATGATATCCGCGGTGCGCCTGAATTCGACCCACTCGAGATAAGCGGGCAGGTTGTCCAGCCTCTGGGCAAGGAACTCGCGCGGCGGCTCCACCATTTCGAAGCCCAGGTAGGCTGTGCCGTAGACCCGGTTAAGCTGGTCGATCGTTACATAGTTAGCCGTCAGTGCGGATCTGTACATCCCGATCAGGTCGGGGTGGTAATCGACAGAATACGGGCGCTCGATCGTTCCGAAAAAGCTTAGCGCGCTCTCCAGCATCAGGGCCACTACCGGACCGCCGGAGCGATTAAGCGCAGGAGAAATCCGGAGGGCGAGCTCGTCGAACCACAAGCCGAGTTCGTGCTGGAATGTGCGGCTGAAAATACTGGGAACCGGGAACTGGCTCGTGGGTGTGCGGCAGAGTTCGCAAGTATCCCGTCCGGTTCTGGCGGCCACCCGCTGGTCGTAGAGGATGCGGTCCGGAATACCGCGCCCCGAAGCCAGCCGGTGAAAAGGTCCCAGCCGCAGAATGACGTTGAACTGCTTGCGGCCGGCCAGTTCGATAAAGCCGGCCACGTCCCTGCGGGGGTCTCTCCGGCCGAACTCAAGCTCGCCGGACGCAAGCTCGTGCTCGGACCACGGCACCGATACTCCGACCGTGTTGATTCCCAGCCTCGAGAGGCGGTCGAGCAGCGGCTCCCAGTTTTCCCGGTCGTAACTCCAGTAATCCAGGCCGCCGCTGTAAAGGGGAACGGTTTTGCCGGCAATCTCCAGCCCGCCGGGTCCCAGCGATATCCGCGGCGCGTCCCTGCCGCCGCACCCGCCACTCACGCTCAGCCCGATTGCCGCTCCCGCCCCTCCCAGGGCAAGCAGGAATTCCCTCCTGTTGTAAGTCCTCGCGCCCATCATCTCGCTCCTCAGAGCAGCACCTCCACCAAACTGAAAAAAACCGGTATCGCCACCAGCGCGGCCAGGTAGGTGATCAGCAGCACGCCGCACACGAGCTGCTCATCGCCCCCGTAGTGGATTGCCTGGAGCGCCAGCGCCGTAGCTGGAGGCGAGGAGGCCTCGAGGATCCAGAACGCGCTCTCCAGCGGGCTGGTGCTGAAGCCGGTATACTTGAGCGCCAGAAACATCAGAGCCGGAATCAGCACCAGCTTCAGCGCGATCACCCTGATCGTGTCCCAGGCGGCGGGCAGGCGGCTGACTTTCAGCGCCCCCATGGTCATCCCCAGCACCACTGTTGCCAGCGGGACACAGCTTTCGCCAACCAGTTGCACCGAACCCAGCGCAATCCCGGGCAAATACCTGTCGAGTCCGGTGAACACCAGCGCCAGCGCCAGCGCCGCTGAGTAGAACGGTGTGGTAAACATCTGACCCGGGCTGAGCCTGCTGCCCCTGGTATGGGAGATCATCAGTTTGGCCACGCTCCACAGCAGCGGCATGTAGCTCAAGAGCATCAGGAACAGAATGACGCTGAACTGGGTGAACTGCTCGGGAAACAGCGCCTCGCCGATCGGCAGGATCAGGTAGCCGGCGTTCTGGAAACTGGCCAGCGCGCTGAGTGTCATCCCATGCTCCGTATCCCGCCAGAACACCAGCCGGGCCAGGCCCAGTCCCCCGAAAGTCAACGCCGCGCCCACCAGCGGATATTTCCACCAGTCCGGATAAGTGGCGACATCGAAATCCTGGATGATGCTGCCGAATATCAGGCAGGGCAGCGCCAGGTTGACCACCACGGCGGTCAGCGCCCGGATATGGCTGTCCGTGAATACGCCCCGTCGCACGAGCAGCGCGCTGACGACAATGACGATTGCGATCTTGCTCAACGCGGCCAGCGACGCCAGAAACGATCCGGCCAACAGTGAATACAACTTCTTTCTCCTGCTCCAGATATTACAAATCGATACGCTGTGATCCCGTCGTTTTAACTGAACAACGCAGTTGCCGGGACGTGTGGGAGAAGATAGTTTTTTTGCCGGTCTGATACAAGTCATTAGGCTGTTTCACGCCCCATAAACGGCTTAAGGCCATCTAAACCTATTGACTTCTTTCGCCGCCTTGCCAAACTATACTTCCGGGTAACAGACTGCGGCGGAGATGACAGTGGAGCGTAAATAGAGATTGCCAACGTTTGAGTCGGAGAATGCAATGAGTGACGTCAGCAAATTCGACCTGATAGTTGTCGGCAGCGGACCCGGAGGTTATGTGGCCGCGATCCGCGCCAGCCAGTTGGGAATGAAAACCGCGATCGTGGAAAAGGAGCGGCTGGGCGGGGTCTGCCTCAACTGGGGCTGTATCCCCAGCAAGGCGTTGCTGCACAGCGCAAGTCTCTACGAGCAGATCTCCACTGCACAGCGCTACGGAATCACCGTGGCCGAGGCTGGGTTCGACTGGGAGAAAGTGGTCAGGCACAGCCGGCAGTCCTCGGACCGCACCATGCGCGGGGTCAAATTCCTGATGAAAAAAAACGGGATCGAGGTGTTCGAGGGCAACGGCGTCCTGAGGGGCGGGGGATTGGTCCTGGTGGAGGGAGAGGACCGGAGTCTGCTGGAGGCGGAAAACATCCTGCTGGCCCTGGGCGCCCGTGCCCGGCAGATACCCGGCGTACAGCCCGACGGCGATAAAATTATAACCAGCCGCGAGGCGCTGGTCCTGCAACAAAGACCGGACTCTATCGTTATAGTTGGAGGCGGTGCGATAGGGATAGAATTCGCCTATCTGCTCTCCGTGTTCGGCACCGTGGTCACCGTGGTGGAACTGCTGGATCAGATCCTGCCCCACGAGGACCGCGAGCTAGCCGAAGAACTTGAAAAACTGTACAAAAAACGCGGCATCCGGATCATCACCGGCGCCAGGGTCGAAGCGGTGGAGACCGGAGGGGAGGGCGTCCGGGTGACTGTCGGCCGGGACGGTTCCGTCGAGCTTGAAACTTTCGCCGCGGACAAAGTGCTGCTCTCGGTGGGCGTGACCGGCAATCTCGAGGGCGCCGGACTGGACGAGGCCGGAGTCGAGTGCGAGCGGGGATTTATCACGACCGACAGCTCGTTCCGCACCTCCGCCGAACGGGTCCGGGCGATCGGCGACTGCACGGGCGGAGTCCTGCTGGCCCACGCGGCCAGCCGCGAGGGACTGGCCGCTGTCGAGCTGATCGCCGGCAACGAGCCGCCGCATACGGCGCCCGAGCAGATACCAAGTTGCGTGTACTGCCGCCCCCAGGTCGCAAGCGTGGGGATTACCGAGCAGGAAGCCGAGAAACGCGGACTTAACTATTCGGTCGGCCGCTTCCCGTTCCGCCCCCTGGGCAAGGCGGTGTCCAGCGGAGCGCAGGACGGGTTCGTCAAGGTGCTGACCGACAGCGGCAGCGGCAAGGTCTTGGGGGTGCATATTCTGGGTGATGAGGCCACGGAGATGATCCCCGAGGCTTCGCTGGCGGCCTGGCTGAAGCTGGATACCGCCGAGCTGGCCGGAGCGGTCCATCCGCACCCCACGATGAGCGAGGCCCTGGCCGAGGCGGCGCTGGATTCGCTGGGACGCGCCCTGCATATCTGAGCTGCATAGCTAATTTGATATACCAGTGATTGCAGCGATAAAATATTCGCAAACTGAATTTTTTCTGGACAAAGCAGCGGAGTGCTTGTAATATTTGTGCTAATTCTCGCCCGAAACACCCTTCGCCATAAGGATAATCACATTCCCCATGCTTGATTATGTTGCGATATTCCTGACTTTCGTTGTGGCCGCCCTGCTGGCCGGCGGAGCCTTGCTGATCAGCGCCCTGGTCGGTCCCAATCCCAAGATGACCAAGGAAAAAGAACGCCCGTTCGAGTGCGGCCTGGTGCCGTTCGAGGAGCCGGGCCGGCGGTTTCCGGTCCATTACTACGTGGTGGCGATTCTGTTTATCGTGTTCGATATCGAGGTGATCTTCCTCTACCCCTGGATCGCCTCGTTCGATGAGGTCGGGCTCTACGGCTTTATCGGTGCGATGACTTTCGTGCTGGTGCTCTCGTTCGGCCTGGTTTACGAGTGGCTGCGGGGAGGTCTGGAATGGCATTGAGGCCCGTTCTCGGCGGAGATAATTTCGTCACCACCCGCCTGGACAAGGTAATCGGCTGGGCGCGCAAGTTCTCGATCTTCCCCTACCCGTTTGTCACCGCCTGCTGCGGCATGGAGTACATGTCGCTGGCCAGCAGCCATTACGACCTCGACCGTTTCGGCGCCGCGTTCCCCCGCTTCACTCCCCGTCAGGCGGACATGCTGTTCGTGGTCGGCACGATCAGCCACAAGATCGCTCCTCTGCTCAAGCGGGTCTACGACCAGATGACCGAGCCGAAATGGGTGATCGCTTTCGGAGTCTGCACCTGCACAGGCGGGTTCTACGACAACTACGCCACGGTCCAGGGTATCGACACGATCATTCCCGTGGACGTTTATATCCCCGGCTGCCCTCCGCGGCCGGAAACAGTGATCCAGGGCGTAATGATGCTCCAGGATAAAATTGCCAACGGCAAGCAGGAATGGTGATCCTCTTCGGCAAGCTTAGCTGTTGAATTCGATGAATCCCTTTGTTTGGATGTTGTGAGAATGGAACCCGCAAACGACCACAAGACTCTTCAGGCCCTGGCCGCCAAGTTCGGCGATTCGGTTATCGAGCACGGAGTGGACCGGGGCGACGCCGTCGCGGTTATCGACCCCGGGGCGATCCACGATGTTATCGCCTGGCTGCGCGAGGAGCACTCGTTCGCCATGCTGGTTGATCTGTGCGGCGTTGATTACCTCCCGCGCCGTCCGCGGTTCGAGGTGGTCTACCAGCTTCACGCCATGACCCGTAACGAGCGGATCAGGCTGCGAGTGCAGCTCGAGGGGAAAAGCCCGGAAGTGGCCACGATCACCGACCTTTACCCCGTGGCCGACTGGCTGGAACGGGAGACGTGGGACATGTTCGGGATCGTCTTCAGCGGCCATCCCGATCTCAAGCGGCTGCTGATGTACGAGCCGTTCGAGGGCCATCCCCTGCGGCGCGACTATCCGATCAACAAGCGCCAGCCGCTGATAGGGCCCCGGAACTGACCAGCTTAGCTACGAAGGGGAAAACGGTAAAGCCAGATGAGCCAGACAACCAGACAGCAGAGCAGCAGCCGCACCGAGGGCTCCTTCCTCAACATAGGCCCGTCGCATCCGGCCATGCACGGCGTCGTCCGGATAATCACCGAACTCGAAGGCGAAAAAGTGCTCGGGGCCGAAATCGAGATCGGCTACCTGCACCGCTGTTTCGAGAAGGACTGCGAGCAGCTCGGCTACAACCAGGCGTTCCCCTACACCGACCGCCTGAACTACGTCAGCCCGCTGCTCAACAATGTCGGCTGGGCGATGGCTGTCGAGAAACTGTTCGGGGCCGAGGTGCCGGAGCGCTGCCAGTATATCCGGGTGATTGTCTCGGAGATGAGCAGGATTGTGGATCACCTGACCTCTATCGGCGCGGCGGCGATGGAAATCGGCGCGTTGACCGTGTTCCTCTACTTCATGAAAGGCCGCGAGTACCTCTACGATATTATCGAGTATCTCACCGGCAGCAGGATCACGATCAGCTACGTGCGTGTCGGCGGAGTGAAAGCCGACCTGCCGAAAGGCTTCGACAGGAAACTGCGCGGGACGCTCAAGGAAATCAACAAGATTATCGCCGAGGTCGACAAGCTGCTGACCCGTAACCGGATCTTTATCGACCGGACCAGCGGTATCGGCACCCTGAGCCGCGAGCGTTCGATCTCCTACGGGATCACCGGCCCACTGCTGCGGGCCGCCGGCGAGCCTTACGACGTGCGCAAGGACATGCCCTACCTGGTCTACGACCGGTTCGATTTCGAGGTCCCCATCGCCGATACCTGCGACGCCTACGCCCGCTACCTGGTGCGCATGGAGGAAATGCGCCAGAGCGTGCGGATTATCGAGCAGGCCCTCGACCAGATCCCGCCCGGCGCAATCGCTGTCGACCGCTACGGCAACGAGCTCAGCGGCGCGGAGATGGTGGAGCTGGCCAAACGCGGCAAGGTCAAGGATTATATCAACGCCAAGGCCGGGGTGGACCTGACCCTGGACGGCACCGACGCGGCCACGGCCGGCAATGTCAACCTTGCCGACAACCGCACGCTGCGGCTGCCCTCCAAGGAAGAGACCTACGGCAATATCGAGGGCCTGATGGCTCATTTCATGCAAATTATGGATAACTGGGGTGTCAAACCGCCGGTGGGCGAGGCCTACCAGGCGGTCGAGGGCGCCAACGGCGAGCTGGGATTCTACCTGGTGTCCAACGGCGAGGGCCGTCCGATGCGGGCCCGCTGCCGCGGCGCGTGTTTCTTCCCGATGGCCGCGCTTCACGAGATGCTGATCGGGGACATGATCGCCGATATCGTCCCCTCTTTCGGTTCGATCAATATGATCGCCGGCGAGCTGGACCGTTAATCCGAGAGAATAACCATGTCTGTCTCCCTTCCGGAGAAAGAAGAAAAGAGAGTCGCCGAGCTAATCGGCCATTATCCCGAGAAGCGAGCCGCGATCGGCGATGTCCTCTATATCGCCCAGCAGCATTTCGGTCACCTGGGACCCGAGGTGGAATTCTATGTGGCCGGCATGCTCGACCTGCCGGTGACTTATGTCCATCAGGTCGTCACCTTCTACAACATGTATCTCCAGCAGCCGGTCGGCGAAAACCTGATCATGCTCTGCGACAACGTGAGCTGCACGCTCTGCGGAGCCGCCGGACTGGTGGAGCATGTCCGGAACAAACTGGGGATCGCTCCCGGCGAGACAACCGAAGACAACAAGTTCACCTTCTGGACTGTCGAATGCCTCGGCGCCTGTGAACTTGCCCCCTGCTTGCTGATCGGCGAGAAACTGTTCGGCCGGATGACCCCTGAGAAACTTGACGAAGCAATCGACGCGGTGGAGTGACCAGCTGATGCCGGAAGTCAAGCTGATAAAAAGCTTTATCGATATCGAGAACTGCCACAGGCGCGAGGTTTACGAGGCCAACGGCGGTTATGTCTCGCTGAAGAAAGTGCTGGACGGGAGCTGGGACGCCGAGAAGGTGATGGGCGTTCTCAAGGCCAGCAACCTTCGCGGCCTCGGCGGCGCCGGGTTCCCCACCGGCATGAAATGGGGATTCGTGCCCAAGGACTACGAGGGGCCCAAGTACCTGGTGGTCAACGCCGACGAGAGTGAGCCGGGCACGTTCAAGGACCGTCATATCATGACCGGCGCACCCCACCTGCTGATCGAGGGAGCCCTGATCGCCGCGCTCAGTATCGAGGCCAGGGACATCTATATCTATATCCGCGGCGAATATTTCGAGCAGGCGCGGATCATGGAAGAGGCGATCGAGGAAGCGGCCGAGGCGGGCTATATCGGCGAGAATATTTTAGGTTCGGGACGGGATATCCACGTCCACCTTCACCGCGGAGCCGGCGCCTATATCTGCGGCGAGGAAACCGCCCTGCTCTCCAGCCTCGAGGGCGACAAGGGCTGGCCCAAGCTCAAACCGCCGTTCCCCGCACTCAAGGGCCTGTTCGGCAAACCCACCATCGTCAACAACGTGGAAACCCTGTCCTATGTCCCGATTATTCTCGACAGGGGCGCGGAGTATTTCGCCGGACTCGGTATCGAGCGCAACGGCGGCACGCGTCTCTTCGGTGTCAGCGGCCATGTCAAACGGACCGGTATCTACGAGCTCCCGCTGGGTACCCCGATGAAAGAGTTGATCTACGAGCACTGCGGCGGTATCCGCAAGGACCGCAAGCTCAAGGCCGTGATCCCCGGAGGCAGCAGTTGCCCGGTGCTCACGCCCGAGGAAGCCGGGAGTGTCAACCTCGATTTCGACAGCCTGGCCGGGATCGGCAGCATGCTCGGCAGCGGCGGGCTGATCGTGATGGACGAGACCACCGACCTGGTGCAGATCCTGTGGCGTATCTGCCGCTTCTACTCGTTCGAATCCTGCGGCCAGTGCACGCCCTGCCGCGAGGGTACCGGCTGGATGACCCGGATCATGGAGCGGATAGCCGGCGGCGAGGGCACGAGCCAGGATATCGACGACCTGCTGGACGTGGCGAACATGATCATGGGCCATACGATCTGCCCGCTGGGCGATGCCGCGGCTCTGCCGGTGGTAAGTTTCCTGACCAAGTTCCGCGCTGATTTCGAGGCGCAGGTGAAACCGCGCAGGGTCCATGCCGGAGCCGTGGTTACAGAAGCCGAAGCGGAGGATAGTTGAGCGACGGGACGAACATGGTGAAGGCCACTATCGACGGGAACCGGTACGAGTTCGCCGCCGGAACGACTATCCTGGAAGCGGCCGGGGGTGTCGGGATCGAGATCCCCCACTACTGCTACCACCCCGGCCTGTCGCTCGCCGGAGCGTGCCGGATGTGCCTGGTGGAAATAGAAAAAATGCCCAAGCTGCAGATCGCCTGCTACATGACTGTCGGTGAGGACATGGTCGTCTTCACGGACAACGAGCGGGTCAAGCGGGCGCGCAAGGCCATGCTCGAATTCCACCTGGTCAACCACCCGCTCGACTGCCCGGTCTGCGACCAGGCCGGAGAGTGCGGACTGCAGATCTATTACATGCAGCACGGGCTGTATATCTCCCGCGTACGCGAGAACAAGGTCAAGAAAAGCAAAAAGGCCGTGCAGATCGGCCCGCACGTAATGCTGGACCAGGAGCGCTGTATCCTGTGCAGCCGCTGTGTCCGCTTCTGCAACGAAATCCCCAAGACCAGCGAACTCGGCATGTTCAACCGCGGAGACCGCGAGATCATCGATATTTTCCCGGACCGTGAGCTCAATAACCCCTACTCGGCCAACGTAATCGACATCTGCCCGGTTGGCGCGCTGTTGAGCAAGGATTTTCTCTTCAAGACCCGGGTCTGGTACCTGGAAACAGTCAATTCGGTCTGCACGCGCTGCTCGCGGGGCTGCAACATTTTTATCGACTACAACCTCAAGCTGCCCTGGAAGAACGAGGGCCGCCGCCTGAGCCGTCTACGCCCCCGCTACAACTGCGATGTCAACGACTGGTGGATGTGCGACGAAGGACGGTTCGGGTCCGATTTTGTCGATGCGGAAAACAGGATCGACCTGCCGGTGGTGGTCAAAGACGGCGCCAGGACGGAATCCGACTGGGATACGGCGCTGGAAACCGCCGCTCTCAGGCTCAGACAGGCCGCCAGCGAGCCGGGCGAGGTCGCCGTGCTGGTCAGTCCCGGGCTGTCCAACGAAGCGCTCTACCTCCTGAAAAAGGTCCTGGCCGAGCAGCTGCCAGGCACGATGATCTCGTTCAGCAATCTCAACGAGCACGAATCCACCGAAGACGATATCCTGCGCAAGGCGGATAAAAACCCGAATACAACCGGCGCGGAGTTTTTGGGCCTGACCAGCGCTAATCCGGAGGTGAAAGATATCGGAGCTTTGCTGGAAACGGCAGCCGGCGGCAACCTCACCGCCCTGGTCGTCGTATCCCACGACCCGGCCGGGCTCCAGCCGGTCTACGGCCGGGGATGGGGCGCGGCGCTGGACAAGGTGCCGTTCAAGGTTTACCTGGGGACCAATTCCTGCGCGACCAGCGATCAAGCCGACGTGGTCCTGCCCCTGGCGGTATTCGCCGAGCGCGAGGCCACGGTTACCAATTTCGCCGGGCGCGTCCAGCTTCAGCACCGCGCATTCGAGCCGCTCGCCGAGTCGCTTCCCGACTGGCAGGCGATATTCAAACTTGGCAATGCGCTGGGCGGCGAATACAACTACGGTTCGGCCGAAGAGGTTTTCGACGAGCTGGCCGCCAACGAGGATAAATTCGCAGGTCTCAGTTACGAAAAGATCGACGATGCAGGCGTGAAAATTGTAGGGTAATAGGTTCAGTTGTCTTGCCGTACAGCTTACAACCCCCCTTTATTCCCCCTTAGCAAAGGGGGGTGCCTGCCGCAGGCAGGCGGGGGTTGTCTATTGCTTACCGCTGGAGGCGGAAAGAGCAATGTGGATTGAGTTACTGACAAAATTGCTGATTGCCGGCGCAGTGCTTATCGGAGTGCTGTCGTTCGGCGGGCTGCTGACCTGGGTCGAGCGCAAGCAGAGCGCGTTAATGCAGGATCGGATCGGCGCCAACCGCGCCTCGATCCTGGGTTTCCGCCTGCTGGGCCTGTTCCATATCATGACCGACGGGATCAAGATGTTCACCAAGGAGGAGTTTATCCCCCGGACCGAGCACCGGGTGATATTCATCCTCTCCCCGTTCCTGGCCTGGTTTTTCTCCCTGCTCGCCTTCGCGATCATCCCGTTCACCCCGGAACTGACTATCGGCGGCTACTCGATCACGATCCAGGTGGCCAACCCCGAGATCGGGGTGCTGGTTGCGTTCGCGATGATGGGGATGGCGATCTACGGCGTGGTGCTGGGCGGTTGGGCCTCCAACAATAATTACGCCCTGCTCGGCTCGATGAGGGCGACTGCGCAGTTGATCAGCTACGAGGTGGCCCTGGCCGCATCCGCGGTCGGCCCGCTGCTGATTTACGGTACGCTGAACATGCAGGATATTGTAATCTGGCAGGGCCGGCTCTGGAACGGCTGGCTGCCGCTGTGGGGTATCGTGGTCCAGCCGCTGGCTTTCCTGCTGTTCCTGATCGCCGGGGCCGCCGAAACCAAGCGCATCCCGTTCGACCTTCCCGAGGGCGAGAGCGAGATTATCGGTTTCAACCTCGAGTACAGCAGCATGCGTTTCGGCGCGTTCATGTTCACGGACTTTATCGAGAAGATCCTGGTCGCCTGCCTGACCACCTCCATCTTTCTCGGCGGCTGGCAGGTACCCTGGCTGGCCGATGACGGTTTCCGCATGGGCGGCGAACTGGCTCTGGGCCTGGGACCGGTGGCGGTCTGGCTGCTGCGCGCGGCCTCGTTCGGTCTGAAAGTCTGTATCCTGATCTACGTGCTGATGCTGGTGCGCTGGACCCTGCCGCGTTTCCGCTACGATCAGTTGATGAATTTCGGCTGGAAGTTCCTGCTGCCGCTGGCGTTTCTGAATATCATCGTAACAGCGGCGGTACTTATGGTGTTAAATCTGTAGCGAATTAAGTCAATCTTCAGCGGGGCCATCAAGTGGCAATTACGGTTAAAAAGATCGATACCACACCCAGGATGAACTTCCTGGAGCGCACCTACCTGTGGGAAATCCTTAAGGGCCTGTGGATCACCAACCGCCACTTCGTGGTCAATATCACCCGCCATATCCTCAACCTGTTCGGAATCAAAACCAAGCCGGGCGCGGTAACGATCCAGTACCCCGAGGTGCACCGCGGCTACCACCACCGCCTGCGCACGGCCCACTACCTGACCCATCGTGAAAACGATGGCGGCCCGCGCTGCGTGGGCTGCATGATGTGCGAGACGATCTGCCCGGCCAAGTGTATCTATATCGTCCCCACCGAGCACCCCGACCCCAATATCGAAAAACAGGCGGTCAAGTTCACGATCGACATGGGCAAGTGTGTCTACTGCGGGTTCTGCGTGGAGGCCTGCCCCGAGGACGCGATCCGGATGGACAGCGGCCGGCTGGATATCTGCTCCTACACCCGCGAGGGCATGATCTGGGATATCAACCGGTTGATGGCCAACCACCACGATCCGACCAACTACAAGGACGTAGAAAAGTGGTTGAGCGAGGAATTCTGATCGGAGATTTCCTGTTATCAAGATTGATCTCAGGGCGGTTCTAGCGGACCGTTTTTTTTATTAACAAAACCGTGCGAAGAGTTGTCATCGTGCTGAACCCGAAAGACCAAACCGATCTTACCGCTCTCGGCGATGGAGTCACCCGCCGCCTGCTGATTCACGGCGGAGGGCTGATGGCCGTGGAGTTCAGTTTCGAGGCGGGAGCCGAGGGCAAACCCCATAGCCACCCCCACGAACAGGTGGGCGTCTTTTTACGGGGAAAATTTGAAGTAACAATCGGGCAAGATAAAAAAACCGCCTTGCCCGGCGACAGCTACTACGTGGCTCCCAACGTGGTGCACGGAGTGAAATGCCTCCAAGCCGGGGCCATATTGGACGTATTCACGCCCGTGCGCGAGGATTTTTTACCGCACGGGTAAACATTTGCTGCGGAAATCGGTAAAAAAAGGGGCCGCCCCACCCAGGAGCGGCCCTTTTTATTCTCGGTTTTATCGGCAAAACTACTTCACCGGCTTGAACTCAAGCTCGGCGAACTCCGGCAGTTTGCCCACCAGCGGGCGGAGATAATTAATAAACTCTTCAGTAACCCACATCCCGCTGCTGTCGATATACTCAGCGGGCATGGGCTTGGCCCGCTCGGCCACGTCCTCCAGCCTGGCGGTTCCCAACTCGGTGCGGTAGTGGCCGTGCTCGTCGCTGCCGCGGACGATAGAGACCATCAGGCCGTCCTTGCCCTCGGCGGCCAGTTCCACGGCCCTGAGACCGCAGGCGTGGGCCTCGGCAATATCGAGGCCGCTGACGCGGTCGGAGGCGCACATCTGCAGGCTCTCCACCACCTGGAACTCGCCCCGCCAGCCCTCGAAACGCTCGGAAATCATCTTGTGGACCATCATCGCCGCGCTCGTTCCCCCCATCGCGCCGAACTCGACGTTGCCGAACTTGTCCTCGGTCTGGCTGGCCGAGATCGGGGTGCCGTCGGCGTAGCTCACTCCCTCGCCGACTGAGATCGAGCAGAAACCGTACTTCTCCTTGACCTCGCCGACTTTGTCCAGGAACTTTTCCTTATCGAACACCCGCTCGGGGATCAGCAGGATGTGCGGCGGATCGGCCTCGTCGCGTTTGGCGGCCACCGCCGAGGCGGCCAGCCAGCCGGCGTCGCGGCCCACGGCCTGGTAGACCGAGTACTGGTCGACCTTCTGCATGTCGCGGGCCAGACGGCCGCCCTGCTGGACCGAGAGCGCCACGTAGCGGGCCGCGCTGGGATAACCCGGCGTGTGATCGGTGCCGAACAGGTCGTTGTCGACAGTCTTGGGCACGCCGATCCCGTTCAGCTCGTAGCCTTCCTTACGGCAGTAGGCCGCCACGCGGTTGATCGTATCCATCGAATCGTTGCCGCCGATCATGAAGAAGTAGCGGATATCGTACTTCCTGAGCACTTGGAGAATCAGGGGGAAATCCTCGTCCCGCAGCTTGTGACGGCTGGAGCCAAGAGCGCTCGAGGGTGTATTTTTAAGCAGCTGGATCTGCCGGGGATGCTCGGCCTTGAGGTCCACCAGCATCCCCTGCATGAATCCCTCGATCCCCCAGCGCATACCGTACACGCCGGAGATCGCCCCGGTGCGGATCGCACCCTCGATCACACCGGCCAGGCTGGCGTTGATCACCGAGGTCGGTCCGCCGGATTGTCCGACTACTGCGTTTCCTTTTTGCATCGTTGAACTCCGTATGAATCTATGTGGTACTGTCGAATAATTCGAATCAGCGGGCGACGCATGCGTCGCCCCTACATGCTGCTTAATTCTTCGACCGTCAGCCGGCGATCACATTAAGGGTGCCGTCGGCGCGGAACGCCGGGTGGTCGTAGATCTGCACGCCCTGGACCACGCGGGTGATCACGCCGGCCGCGGAGGGACTGTCGGGCTTGAGGCCGTAGTACATCGACTTGAACACGCCCAGGGTCTGGCCCAGGATCACGTAGGCCGGGCTCTGGTAGTCGTCGGGGATGTCGCAGCCGTGTTCGATCACCAGATCGGCGGCGGCCTTGGTCGCCTGATCGGCCTGCCCGCAGAGAGCCACTTTCGTCAGGCCGATGCCTTTTTTCTTGACGCCGTTGATCAGGTCCAGCTCGTAGCGATGGACCAGCGGGTCCTCGCTCATCAGGTAGACCACCAGCGTCTCGTCGCGGACAACCGCCTCGGGACCGTGACGCAGGCCCAGGAAAGTGTCGAACTTGCCCACCACCTTACCGTCGGTCTCTTCCTGGAGCTTGAGGTGGCACTCCTTTGCGCAGCCAAAGAGCGTGTTGCTGCCCAGGAACACCGCCCGGCCGAAATCGGCCTGGCAGACCTCGGCCAGCGCACCGGAGTACTCGCTCATGATGACCTCGCCGGCCTTCGCCATCCGGTCGACGATACCGGCGAAGTTCACGGTGTCTTTCAGCGAGGCCAGATACTGGCCGGCCACCACCATGCTGCTGAACGAGCTGGTCATCGCCAGCGACTGGTCGTTGGTCTTCTCGGGCAGCAGGATAATCAGGCTGCGGTCCTGTTGCTCGCGGCCCATCACCGCCAGCTTGCCGTCCTTGTTGCAGGTGATGACGATATGCTTCACATCGGCCCTGCTCTGCTCACCCACCACGAACGTGCCCACACTCTCCGGGCTGTTGCCCGAGCGGGCGAAATGGACCAGGAAGTACTTCCTGCCCGCCAGGAAGACCGCGTCCGGGTCGGTGATAATCTCGGTGGTGCCGACCGCGCGGGCCTCGTAGCCGCTGTTCTTGTTGAACAGGTTCTCCAGGCACAGGCCGATAAACGCGCTGGTGCCGGCGCCGGTCAGCAGGAATTTGCGGTCGGTTTCTCCGCCCAGGAATTTTGCAATTTCAGCTTTTTGCGATTCCAGGATTTCGAGGGTCTGCCGCCACATTTCCGGCTGCTGGTAAATCTCGGCCGGGGTGTATTCGGTACCTTTCCGCTTCTTCTCCTCATCGGAGGCTTGGATCAACTCAAGCAGCGCATCCGACATGTTGACTTCCTCCATTGTGTTCAGGCCAGGTAAAAAACTGATTTCAGAACGAATGTATTATTGCTCACAACCTCGTCAATTACCGCGGGCAATCCGGTGCGCCTCGGCCAGGGCGACCGCGAAATCGCGCACGTCGATCGGGTTGAACGACGGTATCCCCTCGTCGTTGGCGATCTGCTCGGCCTGGGTGTCTTTCTGGGCGGCCATCAGGGTTTTGTCCAGCGTTTTGGGGATATCGCTGCGCTTGTCGCCGATAATGATCGACAAGAAATCGTCGTTGCCGAACGCGTCGAGGCCGAAGGCGCGAAGGCCGGCGTCCTTGCTGTAGTTGCCCTCCTCCACGGCGGGGGCGATCAGGTCCACGCCGAAATCCTCGTAGACCAGCGCCTTGCGCCCGGAGCGTTTCTCGAATACAGGCACCACCGCTTTGAGTTTTTCGAAATCGAAACCCGGCGCATCGCGGTCATCGATCCAGATTGCAAACCTGCCGCCGGCGTTTTCCACCCGCACGCTGATCAGCGGGTGCTCCTTGACCAGCGCCTGGTAAACACCCTTCATGTTCGGTACACTGCTTGCGAAAGTTATCCTGCCGCCGGCAAGCTCCGCCTCGCTGCCGTTGGCGGTAATCGATTTGCAGAGCTGCTCCATGCTCGGGCGCCGTCCCTTGACCAGCGGGTGTTCAAGCACGTTTCCGTTGTGGTCGCCCTCGATATAGGTCGCCCCCGCACCGGTGCTGAAATTACCCTGCAGGGCCACTTTGACGCCGGTTTCGGCCGCCGCGGCCAGCACATCGCGCACGAACGTGAACGCCTCGTCCTCACTATAGGGATAGAGGTAGTTGAACTTGCCGCCGCGCTCGAAAACCATCCCGTATTCTCCCACCGTACCCAGTCTGTCCACCCCGAGCCTGTGCTCCTTGAAAAACTCCATCGAGTTCAGGTCCCAGCCGGTGCAGAGAGTGACCTCGATATCCGGCTGGCCGATCAGGTATGTGATCGCCTCGGCCGCGCCGGGGTAAGGCGTGAGTTCGCTGTCGTCGCAATCGACTATCGGCCCGTTGACATCCAGCCCGCAGACGATCTGGCCGGCCAGGTCGCGGCCGTGCTGCTCGCCCGCCGCCAGGATATCCGCAATCAATTGTTTCAGTTTGTCCCTGTCCAGCGACAACTTGTCCGCCATCTGCTCCGCCGGGGCTGAAAGCTCGATACCTGATGCCGCCATGTTAGCGAAAACCTCCACTTTAAATCCGATGTCGCGACTGTTTGAATCGTATCAACACATTAAAATCCGCCGGTGAAAATTACAGCAACTCCGGCGTGACCGTAATCTTGCTGGTTTTTCTCTCGCCGGGCGCAATTGCCACCACTCCCGGTTTGTTGTCGAACGTCTCCTGTTCTTCGTGGTCGTCCATCCCCTGCCAGGGCTCGATACAAATGAACTCAAACCCCGGCTCGGACCAGAGCCCGAGATACGGCATGTCGGGGAAATCGACCCTGATCGCGACCTCGGCGATGGGGTCTTCGAGCGAAATCCGGCGCATCCCGGGGTCATCCACCCCGAACATCAGCGTGGCTTCCAATTCTTCCTCGGTGCGCTCCAGCGGCCCGTCGATCTCCAGCTCGCTCGTTTCTCCGGTCAGACGGCAATGCTCGTTATTGTGGTATCTGGTGATTTTCCCGGCCGGGAACAGCAGCTTGCAGTCCTGCTTGCTGCCCACGCCCGGGATCAGCGGCGTGCGGAAACCCGGATGCCATCCCCAGCAGGCGTGCAGGGTCTCCCGCCCTGGATTCGAGACCTCGAACAGGACCGACAACGTGCTGCCGACCAGTTCGTAGGTAATGTCAAGCTGGAAATCGAACGGATAATACTCACGGGTATAGCTGTTGGCTGCGAGACGGTACTTGATCCGGGCGCTGCCGTCGTGGCTGGTCTCTACAAGCTCGAAATCGCTGTGGCGGGCCACGCCGTGGTTGCCCGGTGATTTGATTATCACTTCGCCGAGTTTGCTCTCGTTATTTTTAAGCCCGCCCACGTTCGGGAACAGGATCGTGGCGCGGTTTTTCCAGCCGCTCTCCGGGGGGGCGGTCTCGGAGTCGCGGTACATCAGGCCCAGCTCGCGTTCCTTTTTGCCGCGACTGTCGGTGATACGGTAGCCGATAACCTCGCAGCCGTGACGGTTGATCATCACGCTCGCGTTGTGCTCGTCAGAATACAAAATGTCAATTTTACCGATATTGTCGATCTTGACGTTGTAAAAACTCATCGATAATAACTCCCTCTTTAATCACCGTACTTCCGTACTGACAAACCCGGCAGGATACGGACTTGAACTTGCAGAAACCAGCAAATTGCTGGCTGAAAAATGGAGAATTCAGAATATAATCTGATTGTTATTTCAAGTCAAAAATAAATACCCTGCAAACCCCGCCGTTCTTGACACCGGGCGAGGTTATGCAGTAGCTTGCCCGGCATGCTTATCCAGCGGACAAGCCTGCTCTCCGGCGCGGTCGGGGCCAGGGGCTGCGTAGTGATTGTCGATGTGTTCCGGGCCTGTACCTGCGCCAGCATTATCCTGTCGTTCGTTCCGGCGGAACTGCGGCTGGAAGAGGACCCGGAGACCTGCCTCAGACTCAAACGGGACGACGGTTTCCTGGCCGTCGGAGAGCTCGAGGGCGTTACGGTGCAGGGGTTCGACATGGGCAACTCGCCGAGCCGGATCGCCGGGGCGGGAAAGGAGTCTTTCGCAGACCGGCGCGTGGTCCTGCGCACGTCGGCCGGAGTACGAGGCGTGTTCGCCGCACGAGAACAGGCAACAGGTATCTGGGCGGGATCTTACACCACGGTCTCCGCACTGGCAAAGGCCCTGACAAAGTCCAGTCCGGCCGAGGTGACAATTGTGGCGATGGGCTGGAGCGGTCGCGGCAGGAGTCCGGAGGACGAACACTGCGCGGCATGCCTGTACTCGCTGCTGGATCAATCAGCAGGCTACGACCATGCGGCGGCGCTGCAGGAGATCATGCGGCACGAGAGCGCGCGCAAGTTCCTGCGGGGCGACAAGGACCATTTTCCGGTGGACGACGTGACCTGGTGCCTGCAGCGTGATCTGTTCGCATTTGCGATGAAAGTGGAGGATAAAGATGGAATACTGCGGCTGGTGAAAATAACCGCTTAAGCTCTTCAGGGTTCGCGCCACACCGCCCGGCCGGCAGTATCCGGATACTCTCCCGTCCAGTCAGATCTACACGCATAATAACACTTTCTCCCAGCTGGATTCTCAGTCAGGACTGTTTGGCAGAATCGCTTTCGGATGGATCAGGCCGGTGGGATCCGTCGGCATCGTCAGCTGGAAAGTCGCCGTTTTCGGAAGACATGTCGCTGAAATTCAGTGAAGAAGTTGTTGCGGTAACTTTCCCGTCCTTGCGCGATAGGTAGGATGGAATTTTCTGGTGGTCCGCCGGTTTTATCTTCTCTTCGTATCCGTTTTTGGCGGCGATAAGCATACCGATAAACGTAATACCCGCACCAACGAGGAAGGATTCCCCGCCGACACCGAGCACGATGTAATACAGTGCCGACACCAGCACAGCCAGGCTTACCACGATCGGAGCAGCGATCAGCATCTTGCGGATGGCCCGCATGGTCCTGATACCGCCGGCCTGAGTGTCCAGATAGTATTTGATCAGACGAAAGACTGCCTTTTGCGGCGCCTCGTAGTAAAAGAAATATGCCAGCATCCGCATGTTGAATGCGTCCTGTTCGGCCTTTGCGGTCAGCCTGCAGATCAGGTAGTGCTCCTCTCCGTCAATCGTGCGGATCAGCGCCAGCATGTATCCGCCCGGAAGACGGTGGCAGTCCCCGGAGGACACAAATGGCTTCAGGTTGTTCAACACCTCCGAGCGAATGAAAAGCCGGCCCTTTTTCGTGCCCTGCGCCTGACTGAAATAGCTCCTGGCGATAGCTCGTCCGGCCTCAATCAGATCCAAATTGGAAACGCTGGGACAGACCAGTTCATAACGGTTGGCCACTTCGCGCGCGCCGGTAACCGAATATTTGCGGATGTAGTTGCGAACCTCATCGATTCCCGCTTTTTCGATATTGCTGATTTCGAGGTCCATCCCGGCGTCTGCCATCGCCCGCTCAAGCTTCCCGAAATTCAGTTCACTCTCCTGGAGCAGATTGTAAACCTCGTTAAGCTTGGAGAGCGCCTCGGCCTTGAGCGTGTTTTCGCTGGCCAGCTGGTCGCGGAGATCCTTGCCCCCGCTTTCCGGTTTCCCGGCCTGAATTGTGAAGCGCTGGATCAGCATGGCCTCGTCGAATAAAGCCGGCAGTCCCAGTTCGCGGATAATATCCAGACGGCTTTTTTCTTCATCCAGCGGACCCTTGAGCACCAGGTAACGCGTGTCGAGATATTTGCGCAGTCCCCACTCCCAGACCTTTCCATACATCATGTCCAGTCGCAGAGAGCGGATAAACTTCATGGTTTCGCCGGGGTTCGAGGAACCGGTGATCATGAAGTACAACTTCCTCCGTTGCTTGTCATTCGGTTCCTTTTTACCTCCCAGCTCGACCAGTTCAAGTTCCTTCGCATTGGGACCCACCAGGATATGCAGAGTTTCGAGCTCGCAGGCCAGCGGCATGCTGTCGAACCGGTAGACTTTCCGGGCCATGCGGTCCAGGGCCTTGTTGACCGCGGCCAGGCTGAGTCCGAATTCGTAGGAGATAGTGAGCAGGCTGCTGTAGTTGCTTGCTTTTATTGCCTCGATTATCCTGGAGAAATATGTAACCTGCTCGCCCTGCTCCAGCAGACGGTTATAGCGGGCGA
Organism: Candidatus Glassbacteria bacterium; assembly: GCA_019456185.1. Lineage (NCBI taxonomy): Bacteria > Candidatus Glassiibacteriota > Candidatus Glassiibacteriota bacterium. The sequence continues at coordinate 51,492 of VRUH01000002.1, forward strand.
TTTTAATCAGGTCGCGTATTTTGGCTTTTGTAAATGTCGGCTTGTCCATACTGTCCGGCTGCCTGGTCGATTCACCCGTAACAAGGTTTATTGCTGATTTATACCTAGCCCAGCCCTGCCTTTCCACGGGCTGGCATCTACGTTATTTCTTACACCTGTCTCTGTCGCCTGCGCACGGTTTCCGGACGCCCCACGGCGTCTTCCAGCGGCAGGTTGCCGCTTTTTATCCGTTCCAGCACTTCCAAAGATCAACACCGCACGCAGCCCAGTTCCTCAAGATAACTCTCGAACAACTGTTCGACCTCATGCAATGAAACCGCCGCGAACAATCTGCGGCGCAACTCCGCTCCCCCCTGCAGCCCACGCGTGTAACTGGCGAAATGTTTGCGCATCACCACCACTCCGTGCGGCTCACCACGCTGAGCCACTGTCATCCTCGCATGTTCCAGGGCCAGCTCCAGCTTTTCCCGCGGATGGGGTCCGCCGGGATCGGGACGGCCGTCGAGCACCGCGCGTGTCCGGCTGAAAAGCCACGGATTGCCCAGCACTCCCCTGCCGATCATCACCGCCGTGCAGCCGGTTTGCGCGAACATCCTCCCGGCGTCTTCCGGCTCGAAAACATCTCCGCTGCCGATCACGGGCACCGGCAGGTCGGCCACCAGCCTGGCCAGGTGGTCCCAGTTGCTGTGGCCGGAAAAGCCCTGCACTCTGGTGCGTGGATGAATACACACCGCGGCCGCGCCCGATTCCACCAGAATCCGGCCCACTTCAAGGTAGTTGATCCCGACCTCGTTCCAGCCGCTGCGGATCTTGGCCGTAACCGGTATATCAGCCGCGGCGGCCACCGCAGCCGAGGTTATTCTGCCGATCAGCGCCGGGTCGCGCATCAACGAGGCGCCGCCGTTTTTGCGGACCACTTTCTTGACCGGGCAGGCGAAATTGAGATCGATAAAGTCGGGGCGCAGTCGGGCAACCGATGCGGCCGCCCGGGCCATCACGCCCGGGTCCGAGCCGAAGAGCTGGATGCCCAGCGGGCGCTCTTCCTCGTTGAAATCCAGCAGGAACCTGTTCTTCTCCCAGCTGTACACAAGCCCCTCGGCGCTGACCATCTCGCTCCAGGTGATATCCGCGCCATGCCGCCTGCAGATCAGCCGGTAGATCGAATCTGTAACCCCGGCCAGCGGGGCCAGCACCAGTTTTCGTTCAAAATCCACCATCTTTGGCTGCTGTCCTTTTAATTTCGAGATTTGTTCGCTTGCTCTATAATATATACCACATCAAGCCGGATAAGTACCCGCTTTCTCCTGACTCAAATACTTGCCAGTTCCAGCGCCCGCTTTTAGTTTGGTTTTCAACTGGCGCCCGAACCATTCAAATTACGATGGATAAACCGGCCGATGAAAGACTCTCAAATCCACGAAGTTATCGAAAAGCTCACGATCGCCGCGCACGAGTGGAACGTGCCGATAGTCACCGAGATGACCCGCCGTACGCGTAACCCGTTCAAGGTGCTGATCACCACCGTGCTCAGCCTCCGCACCAAGGACGAGACCACCAGCGAGGCCAGCGACCGCCTCTACGGCGTAGCCGAGGCCCCGCGGGAGATGCTGAAACTAAGCAGCCGGCGGATCGCCGAACTGATTTACCCTGTCGGTTTTTACCGCACCAAAGCCGAAAGCATCCTCAAGATCTGCCGGATCCTGTTGGACAGGCACGACGGCGCGGTGCCCGACGATCTCGACCTGCTGCTGGAACTTCCCGGGGTCGGACGGAAAACCGCCAACCTCGTCGTAACTCTCGGCTACGGCAAACCCGGCATCTGCGTGGACACCCACGTGCACCGGATTTCCAACCGCCTGGGCTACGTGGACACCAAAACTCCGGACAAGACCGAGTTCGCTCTTCGCGACAAACTTCCCCGGCAGTACTGGATCATTTACAATGACCTGCTGGTGACTTTCGGCCAGAACCTCTGTAAGCCGGTATCTCCATTCTGCTCACGCTGCCCGGTCGGACATCTCTGTCCGCGGCTGGGGGTCAGGCACTCGCGCTGAGGCAAAAGAAAAAAGCCCGCCCGGAATGTGCGGACGGTGCCGTCGGCAACACGCACTCTCTTCCAGGCATCAGCCGTCTGCGGCGGGCAAGCGGCAGCAAAAATCCCTCCTAAGCTCGGTTGAACTCCTGGATAAAGTTCATCGTCCGCTCCACGTCCTCCCTGAGTTTCACCGGCGCGTTGTCCATCCCGGCGGCATTCGCTCCCAGCAGCGGCGACAGGTCGGCCATCACTCCGGAGGGCTCGGACTGCGGGTTGCCATAGCCCAGGCGGTCGCTCAACTGCTCCGCCTTGGCGATTACGCATGCGCCCAGGGCCTGGTCCCTGCCCAGCGAGCCATCCAGCCCGAACGCTCCGCAGTGGTGCTGTCCGATCATCTCGCAGACTGAGCGGGGGATTTCCCACTGCTCGGCGAGCATCATACCGGTCACCATGTGGTTGAACCCGAACAGTTCCTCCTCGATCTGCATCGGCTCATCGACCACTTCATCGCTGCCCAGCTGCTCGTAGAGCTTTTCGGCCAGACGGTTGTCATACCGGTCGAACACCACCCAGCCGACATCGTGCAGCAGCGCGGCGGTGGTAACAACCCCGATGTGCTGCGGCTGCTTGATCACATCGCGCAGCAGGTAATCTGCGCAGATACTGACCGCGTGTGAGTGCATCCAGAATTTGAGCAGCTCGAACTTGCCGCTGAGCTGCGACTGCTGCTCGGCCATGCCTTTGTCCAGCATGTGCTGGAAGACGATATTCTTGACCTGGTTGTAGCCCAGGAAGGTGATCGCCCGCTGGAGCGAATCGATCCGCGTGCGCAGGCCGACGGCCGCGGAATTGACCGTTTTCAGGATCCGGGCCGCATAGAACGGGTTGGACGCCAGCACCGTGGCCAGCTCTTTCGGCTCCATGTTGAAATCGACCCGCATCATCTGGTTTTTGCCGATTTCCTCCATGTCCCTGATCGTATGCTCCAGCCGCCAGAGAGTCTCAATCTCGAGTTCACCACGCTCCAGCGGTTTCCAGCCCTCCACCGGAGGGGGAATAAGCGTCCCGACGTTGTCTGTCTCCGCGGCAGCCGGCTGGTCCTTCGCGGACGGTCCCTGTCCTTTTACAGGCGGTCGTTCAGTTGTTCCCACCGCAGCCGCCTGCGTGGGCCTGTGCGGCTGACGGATCACTCTCCGGACCTGGGGAGGCGGTTTTCTGCGCCTGCTGCGCAGCAGGAGATACACTATCAGCAGAAAAATAGCGAACAGGATCAGAAAAGTTTGCGGGTCCATGCGTGAATTCCCGGTGAGTTGAAATTGAGCGTTTGTGGCGGGGTTGTATAATATTAAGCCTTCAAAGCCAGTGATGTCAAGTTTTAAGCGGCGCAAATCCGCGTTGCGCGGTATCCGGCTTATTATTTGAGCTTGACTCGCAACTATGAGTTGATGTACACTTGTACTCGCCTGATACTCAGGTTCACGCACCGAAAAATAGCTCCCTTGGGAGATTAATTGTGAGATTTCCGACCCGCCTGTTTCTTTTTACCTCCATGTTACTGGCATCAGTGGATTTACTGCCGATGGCGGCGCAAACCAGCCCCGGAGCGGCCGATTCCCTTGCCGGTGAAAACCGCCTGTTGCGCAAACAGCTGGAACACCTCCAGGCCCGCCGCGAATCGTTCCGCTGGGGACGGTTTCCTGAGGGCCTGCTGCTGCGCACCGGCACCGTGATGCAGATCGCGTCCGCCGGCGACAACCGGCTCGCGTTCGCAACCGACAACCAGGGTCTGGTCCTGTTTGACGGGACCCGGTTCGAGGTGTACGACACTCGCAATTCCCTTCTCCCGGACGATTTTGTCACATCAGTTGCCTGTCATGAGGGCGGATTATGGGCCGGGACCGCCTCGGGGCTGGTTTCCACCGATAGCAGCGGGGAATTCGGCCCGGTGGACGGCGTTCCGTCCGCTCTGGCCGGGGGAACGATCAGCTGCCTGCTGTCCGATGGTGATTCAGTGCTCTGGGTCGGTACCCAGGGAGCCGGGTTATGGAAACTCGGGAGCGGCGGCTGGAACTCGTATACGTCAACCGATACAGCTTTAGGCCCCGGCGATATCAACGCCCTCGCCTCCGCGCCATCGGGTGGAGTCTGGGCGGCCACAGCCGGCGAGGGTGTCTGGCGGGTTACCGATGCAGGGATTGAGCGCTTCCCGGCCCCCCTGGGCGAGGGCAGCCGCGAGGTCTACACCGTGACCACGGATTCCGACGCGCTGGTCTGGATCGGCACCGTGGCCGCCGGAGCGGGGTTCTGGGACGGGTTCGGCTGGCAGAAAGCTCCCGTGCCAATCCAGGACGGTTCGGGAGTGATCAGTATCGCCGAGCTCGATGGCGGAGACATGTTTCTGGGCACCACCGACGGGGCCTGGTTTTATCTCCGTCGGGAAAACCGCTGGGACAAACTGCCCCTGCCAGAGGAAATAGCACTCGCGCCGATAGTGGCCGCCCGTGAGCACGAGGGGCGCCTGTGGCTGGCTCCCAGCGGTTCGGGGGTTTATTTCCACGACCTGGGACTGGTCGTCCGGCTCGACCGGAGCTCCGGGCTGCCGTCGGAGTTGGTTTACCATATCACCCAGTCGGCTGACGGGCGCATGTGGTTTTCCACCTTCGCGGGTGTGGGCGTATTCGACGGCCGGCGGTGGAGCCGGCTGGACATGCGCGCCGGACTGCCGGACAACCTGGTTACCTATTCTCTGATCGGCCCCGGCGACTCGCTCTCCTTCGCCACCCATCGCGGTGCCGGAATACTCGCCGGCGGCGGCTGGCAGTATCTCGACCGGGAGCACGGCCTGCTCAGCAATACGATAAACCACCTCGCGCTCGATAACAGCGGAAACCTGTGGGTCAGCACCGAGGGCGGCGGGCTGGTACGCGCCGGCGGCGATTCTCTGCGTACGTTCACAACCGACGACGGTCTGCCGGCAAACCAGGTCCAGGCCGCCCTGCCCGCGAATGGAGATACAGTCTGGGTCGCGACCAAACGGGGCCTGGGGATGATCGCCGGGAACTCTGCCGTTGCCGTGATCCCGGCTGAGGACTCTCCCGGGTTGATTCCGCCTGCCGCGCATTTCACGGCGCTGTTCCTGGATGACGCGGGAGTTGTCTGGGCCGCCAGCGCCGGTGACGGGCTCTGGCGCAGGAGTCCCGACGGCGGTTGGGACAGACTGGGCGCCGAGGACGGCCTGGGTTCCAGCGAGGTCTTTGCGGTGGCGGGGCACCCCGACGGACGGATGCTGTTCGGCACGAAGCTGGGACTTAGCATATTCGACGGTTCCCGCTGGCGTAACCTGACCGGCTACGACGGCCTTAATCCAGGCGCGGTCAAAACCGTGTTTGTCGATGCGGATAATGCCCTGTGGCTGGCCGGTGACGGGAACGGTGCGCTTAAACTGGATCTGGACCGCCTCGCTCATCCCGAAACGTATATTCACACGCCCGGCGGAATGCTCAGCGCCACCGGCAGCGATGGCCGGCCGGTTTCGCTCTCGCCTGCCGATTCGGTCAACAATGGCCGAACCCGCTACGGCAACGCCTGGTACAGCCTGGCTGAATCGGTCCTCCCGGTCGACACTGTCCGCTCCGGCAGGGTGACTATCGGAGTATCCGGCAGGTCGCCCTGGTGGAATACTCCGCAATCCGATTTCAGCTTCCAGTGGCAGCTCGACGGCGGAGTTTGGAGCAAGCACTCGACAGGCGGAAATATTTCCGTATTCGATCTCACCCGCGGGGAGCACGTGCTGTATGTCCGCGCACGAGGTCCCAATCTGCGCAGCGATTCCACTCCGGCGGCCTATTATTTCTACGTGGATATCCCGACTCTGCTCAGTGACTGGCGGGTGTGGGCCGCTGCTGTGTTGATCCTGTTCGGCGGGGCGGGAACCTGGCAGCGCAGACGAATCCGCTGGTGGATCCGCGCAATCCGTCACCGCCATTTCCGCCCCGTAACCCCCAACCCGTTCAATCCAAACGCTCCGCAGACCAGCAGCGAGCGCTTTTTCGGCCGGGGCGAGCTGATGAAGCGCCTGGATGAACTGTTCACGGGTAGCGAACCCGGCTCGGTGATAATCCATGGCGGAGAACGGATCGGGATGACCAGTTTTCTGCTCCAGTGCGAGCAGCAGGCGACAGCCGGAGGGGCGGATGTCGTCCTGACCGATCTTGCCGCAACCTATTACAGCAGTATTGCCCAGCTTACAGACGATATTCTCGGGCGTCTGAACGAGGGGAAAAACGCCGAGACAGTTAAAAAGCCGTCCGGCCCGCTCGACACCCTGGCCGAATTGCTGGGCGGCAGGGAAAAACCGTTGCTGCTGATTTTCGACAACGCCGAGCTTCTTACCCGGCTGATTCAGCGGGACAGCGGTCCCGGCGAACAGTTTTCATCGATTATCAGGGAGTCGGTGCTGGAGGGCAGGCAGGCCGGGTTCTTGTTCGGCACCGGCGATCCGGACGCGTTCCGCGAGGACGCCAGAGCGCTGTTCGAGATGAGCAGGATCTACCGTCTCGGGCCTGTCAGCAATGAGGAATCCGCCGCCATTCTCAGCCGTCCCCTGCACGACCGGGCCGTGCTCCACGACAAAGCCCTCGAGGTTCTCTCCGGGCTTTCCGGCGGGCAGCCCTATATCCTGCAGTGGCTGGGCCGCGAACTGGTGGAAGTTATCAACTCCGAGAAATCCTCGCTGGTCACCCTGGAGCTGGCGATGAAAGCCTACGACCGGCTGGTGGCCGACCCTCCGTTCCTGCTGCTCGACCGCTGGGAGGAACTGCCCAAGCGCGAGAAGCTCGTGCTGGCTGCAATGTATGAATTGAGGGGCCAGTTCGACCAGGGCCGGATGAAGATCGCGGATGTCAGCGAGGTCCTGAGCGCTAACGGGATTGCCGTAGTGGACGAGGAACTCGCCAAGGCCGCCACCGACCTGGCCGGCAGAAGCCTGGTGGAGATCGACCGGAACTCGGCTACGATTACAGTACCCGACAGTCTGCTCGGCCGCTGGGTTGCGGCCTCGACAAGCATTCCGTCAATCGCCTCCCGCGAGGAATACGATATCGGCGAGGCTCTGCACAGTTTCAGCGATGAACTCAGCCACTCGTTCCGTCTCGATGAACTCGCCGGCCGGGTACTTAACTTTATCGAATCGATCCTGCATTGTGATTACGCTGCTTTCCTCGCGGCAGATCGGAAGA